>DAOWNU010000132.1 GCA_030642425.1 bacterium
CCTTTGCGCTTGGTGCGGAGGCTGTCACAAAAGGGACATCGTTTTTTTTTGTTCTTCTCATGACACGAATATAACTCTTTATAACTTATTTGCAAGTAATTCATTAGGCCTCATTCGAGACCCAATTATTGCAACGCACCCCTTTTTTCTATCTTTAGTCATTTATTATATCCCCTATCCTTATTCCCCCATTAATTCAGCGAGTTCATCGATGGTTTTTTGATGAACAAAATCAAGGCTTCTATACCACGATAAAAGGGTTTCCCGCTTCCCTTCTATTCCGACGATAAATTGAGCTTTCTTATCAACAAAAATCCTAATATTATGGGAGCCAGCAACGATACTGAAGTCGTATGTGTTCTCTATTGGTTTCTTGAATGTTATCCTGAATTCACCATTACCAATATCATTCACAATGTTCTCTCCTGTCATCTTTCTCCTCCTTGTTTATCATTTAACTCCCACGTTTCGTTCTATTTCCTCCGCGAGGGCGCGGGGTTTTCATTTCCCCTCCACAATTCTTATTTCGTCGTCGGTTAAATTATACAACCTATAAACCAATTTGTCAATAGCTTTGTCGGTGTGGGCGCTGGCGGTTCAAAATATAAACACAAACAATCCTGCAACTGTGTCAGGGAGTGTATATCTTGTGGCGCCAGGAGCGGATGCCGTGCGTGGTTTGGATCATAACGGGCGAGGCCCAGGTGTCGGTCGAGTCCACAAGGTCGGCGCCGCCGATAATATCGCCGGGCATTGTTACCATGATAACGCCGTTGCCGGACTCGATAGCGTCGAGAGTGTCGATAACTCGAAGTTCGAGTATCTCGAACTCATCCTGAACGTAGATATAGCCAAGCGGGGGCTTTATCTGAACCTGTGTGCTGTCGCATTGGAAGCAGCCGGCATCGTCGGTTACGATAACGGTGTAGGTCGTCGGAAAGAAGGGATTTGCAGTTGGGTTGGGAATTGAAGGATCGTCGAGGCCTTCGGCGGGAGTCCATTCGTAGGTCAGGTCGCCGTAGCCGCCGGTTGCGGTCGGGGAGCCGCCGATAGTTGTATATCTGCCGGGGAATATTTCGATAGTCGAGCCGGCGTCCACGAATATTGAATCGGCAACAATAACCGTTATCGAATCCCCGTCCGTGCAGTCAACGCCGTCAGTAATATCCAGCTTATAGACGGTCGTTGTCAAAGGACAGGCGGTTGGATTTGGCGCGCCCGGATCGGAAAGGCCATCCACAGGAGTCCATGAATAATACCATACCCCTGTGGGATCGACAGCGGAGTTCAAATCGGCGCATTCGCCCGGACAGAGAATCGAATCTTCGCACAATATTGTAACCTCCGGCTGAGGCTGAAGGTCCGGAATATCCAACATATATGGATAGAATAAATCCGAACCCTCGGCGTGTTCGAGAAGAACCCTGTAGGGCTGTTCGGTTCCAAAGGCCTCCGGGGCGATCTCCACTTCCCAACTCACCTCTGCAGAACCGCCGTCATAGGCTATCGCATCTATCTCCGCCGGATTGCTGTCGCCGCCCACGATGGTCAAACCTGAATAAGGTGTAATAGTCATAACCACGTCGCTTGCGGGACGGATACCGTTATTTGTTATTGTAAATGTCAAATTCACAGGATTGGGGTGAACATCGAGGCAGGTGGGCGAAAGCGTCGGTGTCGTATGGTCCAGAACAAGATCGGTGTGGCCGAAGCAGGAATCGTCGGTGATACAGCCGTAGAACGTGTCCGTATCGCCGCCGCCCCATACCGCGATCTCGAAACATCGATTTGTGCCGATGCAGGTCGAATCGAGAATGACTTTCCAGAAAAAACGATGGGCGTCGCCGTCGGGGATTGTCTCTTCCGAGTGAAGCGGATTATCCGAATGCAGGGACATGCACGTCGAGTCGAGGGGAATAAATTCGGCGTGCATTTCGCAGGCAGAGCCGGTTTCGTTTATAACCATCGCGCTGACAGATGTGAACGTCGATATCAGATCGACAACGTCGTTCAGAATAAATGTCCAATCCTCCGTGAGCGAATCCAGTCTGCCGCCGGAGGTGTCCGCAAGAAGGATAAAATTCGCCATTTGGTAAGGCGGGATCGGTGAACCGACCCATGCCGGCCTGCTCGACGCCGCAATAAATACGACCGCGCCTGTCTCGAGCACAAGTTCCATAGTCCCCGCGAAAGATTCGTCGGACAGGTTCGTGTCGTCGTCCGTCGAATGATAGCCCTCGTTTGTGAACATAATTATTATCCGCAGCGCATCTTCGCGCCATTGGTAATCGCGGAGCGCGTCGCAGATAGCGTCGAGAGAGACTTCCCATGAATCGCTGGCTATCTCACTCACTCCCGTATCGAGCCATGAGATGAACTCCGCAGTGTCGGCGGTCATCTGGTTGCCGGGCGCCGAGGGATTGAAATCCCAGATATTCGTGCTGTCGTCGAAAGGCACCGCGCCGAGACGGAAATCGTATCCTCTTGCCACGATACTATCGATAAATTCGATAATATTGACTTCCAGATCCGCGATATAAGGCTCCATCGAGCGGCTTGTGTCCATGCAGAAAACGATATCTACCGCGCCGGTATCGAGCTGGCAGACCATGCTGGCCTCGAAATACTCCGGCGCGCGGCTGCTGAAAAGCCTCGTGCTGCCGCCGACATTCAGGTCCATGAAATCCATTCTAAAGCCCTCGCCAAAAGCCGCACCCGCGGCAATCCCGACGAGCAATATAAAACTTATTATCTTGTTGTTTCCCATAATGTTCCACTCGCGTGGCTAAATTTCAAATATTCCGCCGGATTACAGGTCAGTTCTCATCCAAATCTGCCCAATCCTCGGCGAGGGCGGATTTTCGCCGTGACGCTTGTCCAGCAGCATATTTTTCACTTCGTTCTGGCGCATATCGAGAGTGTCGCTTATCCCGACTGTGCCGTGAACATCGAGCATGCGCGTCATCTCGGCCGTGCCGATACCGACATCGCCCATCGTAACGAGGTCTTCGTCGTCGAACGATATTCTGCCGTGTGTTTCGGTAATCGTGCCGGGATTTGTCGTCCCGTCGATTCGAATAGAAGAACCGCTTGTGATAGTTCCTGTGGCGAGTATGTTGCCGATAACATTGAGCTTCTCCGATGGCGAATTCGTGCCGAGGCCGATATAATCCGTTGTCGGATCCATGTATATCGCGTAATCGTTGGTGTCGCCGTCCACACGGAACCACGCGGCAGAGTTGTTCCAATTGAAATGGAAATTGGCGTCCACGATGTGGAATGTTTCCTTCTCGCCGGAGACGTCGGTCAACGACGACGGACTTCCACCGATACCTCCACGGAAACCGAACGATCTGTCTCCGACTTTCAGCCAGCTTCCGCCCGGGATAACCGATCTTTCTCCGTCTGCAGTATTTCTTCTCCCCCCGCCAACAGTCGACCACGGGCCGGTTGCCGAATTCTCAAAACCCCCACTGACAGTGGCATTGTCAAAATTCGCCGAGCTGTTATATCCGCCCGCGATAGTCGCCCACTGACCGAGGGCCTCATTGTCCTCTCCACCACCCACAAACGCGTATTTACCGGCGGTGTTCAGGTTGCCGCCGCAGATAGCGGCCGCCGTGTCGTTTGCGGAATTTTCCGCGCCGCCGCCCACAGTCGCCCAAATGCGCGCGGAGATATTATTTGTCCCTCCGCTTACAGTGCAGTATTTGTGATTGAATCCGGTTTCGCCCGTTGTCGAGGAAATCCCGAGATTGATATGCGTGGAATCGGCATTGCCGTGGTGGACGTTGCCGAGACGGGAAATCCCCCATGCGCCGCCGGTAACGAGCCGCGTTGTGTCCGCGCCGCTGAGAACCGCAACCCAGTCGTGATCGGCCTCGGTCATCGCGGAGCCATCGTAGTTGACCGTTATCGTGTCGCCGTGATTTACGATTTCAATATCCGTCCCTCCCTCGATAGCAACCGACCCGGAGATACCGTTCACATCCGTAACAATGTCCGGGTCTTCCGGCGGAAGGAAGCTGAATGTAATGTCCGGCTGGAAATTCGCGCTATCTGGCAGTGGAAATGTGTTAGCCGTGGGATTATACCAGGCCATGAAAGCCGTCGTCGAACTGCCCTTCCATGTGTTCGTCGTTCCCGAAGATGTATTTTTTCGCATGGTTATCAGGATATTGCCGCCCGAATAAATGAATCCGGATGGGAAATCGATATCGAACGTTCCGTCGATTGCGCGGTTCAATGTAATGCCCGATACGATAGGCAAGCCGCCGGGCGTGATCGACCCGCCGGAAAGATCGCCCACGAGAACGGTCTGTATCCAGATATCCACATTGGGGATCGAGGCGATAGTGGTTTCGAGGGCATAGAGTTTTATTCCCGACATCCTGCCGCCGGTGCATCCCATATCTGTTTCGAGGATGAGAAATTGCCCCACAGTCGGACTGAAGGCCTGCAGATTCACGGGAACATACTGGTTGGACGCCGTCCCCCCCGTAATATCGACAATGAGCGGGCAGTCCCCCGGCGCGAGAACGAGGTCGAAAACAATATTCGACCCATCGACAGTTACCACTATTCCGCCTTCGCCGACAGCGGTAAGGTCGCCGGTGAGCGTGTTCAGGCTTGTCACCCAGTCGTCGGAGGGAACGCCGTCGATAGAATCCCAGTGGACATATCCCGCCCAGTGCGCGGAGTCCGCCCAAACACAGTGCCCGACCCAGCCGATAGAGTCGATATATCCGATGGAGTCGATATACGAAATGTAGGCGATATATCCGATAGAATCGATCCAGCGTATCGAATCGATATAGGAAATGCTGTCGATATATGAGATATAATCGATATAGGAGATAGAGTCTATATACATAATAGTATCAATATAATGAACTGAGTCGATGTAGTGTATGCTGTCCACGAAAGTCGCTCTGAGCGCCAGTTCCGCCATAAGCGCGTATGGGACGGAAAGCAGCTCGACCCTCGGTTCGAGCGGGTGGGTGTCAACAGTGATTTGCAGCCAATATGGCTCCGAGAAATCAAGCTCGGGCGGGAATGGCGCGACACTTCCGAGATGAACGTCGAACAGACCGTTATTGACTTCCACGTCGGGGTGGATTTCCCTCCAGAGGAACGAGCCGCCTGTCGGGGCGTCCCATAGCTCGAAAACCATATCGCTCGGCACATCTATCGCGACTCCGTCCGGATCGACCAGTTTCCCTTGATAGTTGATCATTCGCGGCACCTGCGGAAAACAAATCGCCGCCGCGAGCATGATAATGATTATTTTTTTCATATCGACTCCAATGTATAATTGCTATTATTCTTTAGGGCATGAACATTCTCGCCATCAGCCGCAGGCGGATAGCTCGTGTATGTGTTGAGAAATCCGACAGCGTCGGCGAGGTGAACCTTAGCCATAATTTTTCCATGCTTTCCGGGCCTTCCGGCTGAATATTGTAGCCTCCAGGGCCAAAAGTAAGGTCGTCGGCCCAGGTATCAGAATTTTTAACATAATCCCGGGGCACAACCCAGGAAATCGGGGGTTCGGTGTTATCGTCGAAACGGGCCAGGATAACGAATTTGTTTACTCCGGGATAATATGAGGGAACCCAATAGGGATCGAGGACCCAGTGATTTGAAGTGTCCAGAACACCCGCTACTACAAGGCCGAGTTCGATAGGAACGTTCGACCAGCTTTTAATCTTAAGCGAGTCTTCCTGCCCCATGATTCTTATCTCTTCGTAACCGAGAGTGTCTTCGATGTTCCAGTATAGAGAATCGCTGGGGTTGGAGCCATGCTGGGCCACATCGATACCTATATGTATCCCGTAAATATCGTAGTTACATCTGAAAGTATCCGGGCCGGAGATGGGATCGGTATTGCCGGATGTATCCGGCGGGTCTAAGGATGGATCCCAGGATCGAAATATATAGACGGAATCGGGGGTGATGTCGTATTTGCCCACCGTAAGCAGCTGCCGCGAGCCTTCGTTTGCCCAAAAATCTATCGTGGATACGCCTTCGTAACGCTCGCCGCCGTGCGCGATATAGCCGTAATTTTGCGGCGGCACTTTCTCCGCGCGGCACTTGAATTCGCGCGTATAGGAAGCCACTATCGAGTCCG
>DAOWNU010000186.1 GCA_030642425.1 bacterium
AATAACTTAGCGTCTCTATCTCCGCCCCCATATCGACATCCTTGATAAAGGCGTGCGGAGGAGGTTTGAAACAGCAGTCTCCGGTGAAATTCAAAATCCCTCGAATTCCGGCGTCGAGAGCGCGCTCGAAAGCCTCTTCGGCAGATTCCGGCGGAACCGCGATAATCGCGATGAGAATTGTTTCTCTTTCGCAGACCTTCGGCATATCCTCCACGTGGAAAATGGGAATTTCAATGAACTTGTGCCCTATTTTGCTCGGGTCTTTTTCAAAAATCGCAACTATCTCGAAGCCGCTTTCCCAAAAGCCCTTATATTGGATGAGGGATTGGCCCAATTTCCCCATGCCCACCAGCGCGACCTTCCACTTTCGGTCGAGTCCGAGGATGCCCTCGATAGTTTCTATCAACTCGTCCACATTGTAGCCGCGGCCCTTCTTGCCGAATGAGCCAAAATACGAGAGGTCTTTGCGGACCTGTGGAGCGGTCGAGCCGACCTTTTCGGCTATCGTGCTGCTGGAGACGGAAATAACCGCCATCTCGCGGAGCTTTCTCAGCACTCTCAAGTAGAATGGCAGCCTCTGGATAGTGAGTTGAGATATGTCTTTCGGTTTTATCATCGATACTCCTTAATCACAAAATGTGAAAAGTATCACAAAATAGGGGGCAAGTCGGGTTTGTCAAGTGAAAAATTTGTCGGGATAAGGGATTCAATCGGCCGGGCCGACGGCCGACCGGCCTCAACCGCCTTCGGCGGATTCGGCGTCATTTCAAATACACGATGCGTTTCGTAACGATTTTATCGTCAATGATAGCGCGGACAAGATAGACGCCGCTACCGACCGATTCGCCGGGCGACCAGATAAATTCGCGTGCGCCGGTCATTTCGGCAGGCTCAATGACCGGTTCGGCGTTACGGTCGGTGAGCTTGTCGAACCGCGCGACCATCCGCCCGTCGATGTCGAACACCTCCACTCGAATCCTCGAATCCTCGACCCCTCGAACCCTTATCTTCACCGCCGAATTGAACGGGTTGGGGTGGGTGGAGAAGGAGAAAGTAATTGGTAGATCTTTATCGTTTATGAACGAAACGGTATCAGGCAATAGCTTTACCACCCAATAATCAAAAAGCCCGTTTTTTCCCGAAACATCGCAATCATTCGAATAGGTACTACCGAGTAGCACATAGTCTGTATCTGGCGTGCAGTCCATAGCATAACAGTAGTCTCGATTACTACCACCAAGAGAAAGCTGCCATTGTAAAATTCCAAATAAATCTAATTTCACAATCCAGTAATCATATCTTCCGTGATTCGCAGTAACGTCGCCATCTACTGAATTCGAACGACCTGCAATGACGTATCCGCCATCGTAATCTTCAAGAATCGAATAGGCTTCATCGTTACCGTTTCCGCCGAGAGTTCGTTGCCATTCGATTATACCCAAAGAGTCCAGCTTCACAATCCAAAAATCCGCAGAATCGCCAGGAGTACCATAATGGTGTGTTAAGTCGCCGTCATTAGAATAAGAAAAACCAGCAACGGCATAACCCAAATCACTTGTTTGGATAATTGATCGTGCGCGATCATCCTTAATCCCACCGAATGAGTTTTGCCATTCAAGCGACCCCAGTGAATCCAATTTCGCTACCCAGAAATCGTATTTGCTATAATAGTGGACAGATGTACCATGGTGCCCACTAACATCAAAATCATTAGATTTTGAATCTCCCGTTACAATATAACCTCCATCCATAGTTTGCTGAATTGAATAAGCGTGGTCATCTGATGTTCCACCAAGAGAATGCTGCCAAATAATTGAACCCGTAGAATCAAGTTTAACTATCCAATAATCCTTCCAACCGTGATTACCACTAACATCATAGTCGTTTGAATAGGATTCTCCCGCTACTACGAACCCTCCATCGCTTGTCTGTTGGATAGACCTTGCGATATCAACTGACCCTCCTCCTAAGTGCTTCTCGAATTCGATTAATCCAATAGAATCAGTTTTAATAACCCAATAATCATAACCACCATAATTACCACCTACATCACCATCATCAGACCAAGATTCCCCAGCTATTATGAAACCACCATCGCAGGTCTGAGATACCGAACGCGCCCTATCGTAATTTGATCCCCCATAAGATCGTTGCCATTCGATTGAACCAGATGATGTTAACTTTACAACCCAATAATCTGTATCACCGTTATTAACTGTAACATCGCAATCATTTGATCCAGTCTCACCAGCAACAACGAATCCATTGTCACTTGTTTTGGTTATTGAATATCCTTCATCAAATCCACTACCCCCTAAACAATCCTGCCACTCTATGCTGGGTTGAGCATAAACACTAATGATCGATATTAGCACTATCATCTTTCTCACAATTATCCTTCTCTTATTTAATTAATATCACACGCCTCGTCGTCATCTGTCCATCCCCGATCGTCGCCCGGACGAGATAGACGCCCGAACCGACGGATTCATCGGGCGTCCAGACGAATTCGGTTATCGGCGCTCGATGTTCGGCGTTTGGTGTTCCCTCTCGAACCCTCGATCCCTCGATCCCTTGAACCCTTTTTCCGTTTATATCGAATATTTCAACGCGGGAGGGTCTCAGACCCTCCCCTACGAAAATTCGCACCGCCGAATTGAACGGGTTCGGGAAAATATTCAACCCATACGTCCCGGGAACGTCGCGCTCATAAATACCGAGCGCAGAGTTGGCAATCTGCATGTTCAGCTTGCCGGTCGTGAATGTCGAGTCGGGCATGCCGCCGGTGGAATCGGTCGGCCCCTTAAAACTCACGGCGGAACCCAGCTCGGTGCATAGCCACGTGTAAGTGAACTCCCGCTCCGTCTTGTCGAAACCGAAAAGCCAGTGATCCGAGTGGGAGTGCCGCCAATGCCGCTTGGTCACGCGGAGGGCGTCGAAAGTTCCTATCGGAAGGATTATCTGCCCCCAGCCGTCGGCGTTATACCAAAAGGTGTCCTCGTAAGTGTATTCGACCGAAATAAGGTCCATTCCCATTTCGCCCGCGCCCGCGGTGACCTCGACCCACGAGTCGCCGTAGCCTATCGGGAACGTGTTCGCGTGGGTATAGGATGTGTTAAAGCTCCAGAGGAAATAGTTCGTTCCGGGGGGGATCGAAGCCATTGTGCCGTAAAGCCCCAGACCGTCGATATAGCCCGGATCGACCTTGGAAAAGCCCCAGCCTTCGATCTCGGAAGTGTCCGTGGTGCCGAAATAATAAAGGATATAATTCGGCGTCTCGGCGCAATCGCCGATATGCGGAATTGCGGGATCGTATTCGACCGAAACAAAATCGGACTCGTCGCCCGCGGTGAACGATGTGAAATCCCAGCTTCCGAAGCCGGATGGCCCTGGATCGAACGCGGCGTCATCGACAGTCCGGGTGGAGAAACTCGCGCCGACATTGTAGAGCGCGACATTATAATTCACGGTCGTCTGCGCGACCACAAGCCCTGCGAGAATTAGAATGATAAAAAGCGATTTGGTGAAATTCATAAGGCTTCCTTTGGGTTTGATTTTCCGTTGTTAATCCACATTTTCAAACAGTTCGGAAAAAAGATTTATTCGAACTTACCGCAACAATATAAGGAATAACCGCTATTCTTGCAAGCCAAACCGGTCGGTAAGGCCACCGGTCAGCCTTTTACAACTCCCAGCGGAACGAGGCGGGCCACCTTTTTCGCGATTCCGGCGCCGGCGACAATATTCACAACACTGTCGATATTCTTATATACTTCGGGGGCCTCCTCGCGCATCGTGTGCCTTCCCACCCAGCGTGTGTAGATGCCCCTCGACAAAAGTTCCCTGTCGATGTGTCGGTTTTTGAACCTTTTGATAGCCGCCCTCCGCGAGAGCAGCCGCCCCGCGCCGTGGCATGTGCTTCCGAAGGTCTCGCGCATTGCACCGTCGGTTCCGGCAAGGATATAGCTCGCGGTGCCCATATCGCCGGGGATTATCACCGGCTGGCCGTATTTCCGGTAGATTTTAGGGATTTCTTCCCGGCCCGGGCCGAATGCCCTTGTCGCGCCCTTGCGGTGGACGAGAACTTTTTTTATCCTGCCGTCGATATTGTGTCTTTCGAATTTAGCGATATTGTGGGCGACATCATAGACGAGCCGCAGGCCGAGCTTATGCGCGCCTGTGCCGAACACGCCCTCGAAGGCGTTACGCACGAGATGTGTTATCGCCTGACGGTTCGCCCATGCGTAATTCGCCGCGCAGGCCATCGCTTTGAGATATTTTTGGCCGTCGGGGGAGTTTATCGGCGCGCAGGCGAGTTGTTTGTCGGGGACGATTATGCCGTAGGACGACATTTTCGGCACGAGCGATTTCGCGTATTCATCGCAGACCTGATGTCCGAAGCCGCGGCTTCCACAGTGGATCATCGCGCATATCTGTCCGGGGAAAAGGCCGAATTTTTCCGCGATCTCCGGCTCGAATATCTCTTCCACACATTGGATTTCGAGGAAATGGTTCCCCGATCCGAGCGTGCCTATCTCGTCGTGGCCGCGTTTGCGCGCCTTTTCCGATATTGCGGATAGCCCCGTGCCCGCGAGCGCGCCGTTCTCCTCGCACCGTTCGATATCCTCGCTCCAGCCGAAACCGTTTTCCACCGACCATTTTGCGCCGACAGTAAGCAGCCTGTCCATCTCTTTTCCCTCGGCAACGATTTTTCCGCGCGAGCCGACACCGCACGGCACGAGCGAGTAAATTCTGTCGATAAGGTCTTCGAGGCGGGGGCGGACGTCCCGGACCTCCATATCGCTACGCAGAAGCCGGACTCCGCAGTTAATATCGTAGCCCACGCCGCCCGGGGAAACCACGCCGGTTTCGGCATCGACAGCTGCCACGCCGCCGATAGGGAAGCCGTATCCCCAATGCATACCCGGCATC
>DAOWNU010000080.1 GCA_030642425.1 bacterium
CGCGGTCCGAAGCGTATCAACCCGAAGAGGATCCACGAATGTTACCGTGCTGTCGAAGACCACCGGGCCGCCAAAATAAGCGCTGTCGTTGAATATTACGTCAAAGTCAAATATCGTAATCCCGCCGAAATAGGCCGAATCGTTGACATTGAAATAATCGACATCGAGGAAGCTGAAGAATCCTGAGTCTGCTACTATTATATTCGCCCAGAGCGAGTCGTGAACATTCAAATAATCGACGTCGATGTAGCCCGCGAAAATAGAGTCGGGGACATATAGGTTTCCGCCGATATGAGTGTTACCGAAAACGCTGAGTGTGTCGTCGATATCCGCCGAACCGTGGACGTCGATATTGTCGTCGAGTTCGATAACGTCGCCGACCGCCTGTATGCTGTCCGCGATAAGCTCGCCGTGAACCTTGAACTGCGAATACGCAACCATGGTGTCGCTCTCGTCGCCGGGAGTGAAAAGCGTGTCGAACTTCAACCCGGAATCAACATAATATTTTAGACTGTCGATAGCTTCCTGAACGTTATCCGCACCGAGTCCGGCGAAAGAATCGTCGAAGTAAGTGAACCTCGCCTGATCGTCGCCGATTAGAATCTGAACGCGGGTCGCGCTGATTGCGTATCCGATGAGAATATCCTCGTCGTTAGTTGCAGCGACAATATCGCCGGAAGCGTTCACTGTTAGGCGACTGCCGGGCGTGAATGTCGCGCCGCTCAGTTCGATAAATCCCTCCGTAACCACCAGATAGTAATCGGTGCCGCCAATATCCTGGACAGCGGTAATTACTCCGATTACATCCGCGGTTCTGTCTGTCCCGTCGGCCGCAACAACCTGATTCGGGTTTGTGCCATCCACACTAACAACCGTTCCATAAGTCAATGGTGTTCCATCGTCGATCACCGGAAACTTGATTTTTGCTCCAAGAAATCCTGCGACAAGCAGCAGAACTATGGATACGATAATGGTTGTTCTTTTTAGCATTTTAATGCCTCCATTTCCTTTCTATATTTCTAATTTTTAATTTCGGATAAAATTAAGGTTCCACTCAAACATTTGCCGCCTGTGAACGGTTCTCCAACACATCTCGCGCGGACTTCATAGTTATTTGAACCCGTTGGTGGGACATCTGTCCCGTTGATTGTCATAGGCGTAATTCTATAAAAATCTTCATTATAAATGAAGACCTGAGTCGAGGCGACTACCACTTCACTTGCACCGGGGTTCCGCACTAATTCGAGGACGAAATGGGCGCCGGTATAACCGTTGCTGTCGTCGAATACGCCGTCGAAAACAAGGAAAACGGTGGAACCGGGGCCGTAAGTTCCATAAGTAAGACTGGTGAGGCTTACGTCGGCCCCGACGATATCGACATCGTGCGTCGTGGCGACCGCGCTTTCGGCGTCGCCCTGTCCAACGATATCTCCGACTTCGAGCGATCCGTCGATATTGATATCTCCCGGCTGGGGAATGGTATCCTGATTCCAGATGAAAACGGAATCGGGCACACTCCAGTATGCGGGAACCCACATGCTATCTTCCCAGATCAACACCTGACCGTTATAGACGGAATCGATCATAACGTCCAAAAGATCGCCGATGACATTATCGGTAAGATCATCTTCATAAACGGGAAGATCGACACCAACCGGAAAACCGCAGTCATAGACAAAAAGGATTTCGGACACTTCGTCGAACCAGATGTTCGTAATACACTCGTTCAATTGGGAATGGTCGGCGTCATCGACATTGTCGATATTATCCGCGAAACCTGCAGGAATACCATAAATATGGCTCCACCAAACAGCCATCGCCGTATCGGAATAAACCGCGTAAATGACCGAATCGCCGCATGAACCGCCGTGAAGAACGGAATCAGCATAAGTTGCATAGAAAGCCGTATCGGCGTATATCGCTCTGAACGCATAAGGTGAAGTAGTAAAGGGGACACGCGGCTCGAGAACTCCAAGATGTATCAAGTCTATCTTAATTTCTAAATAATACTGTTTGTCGAATTCCAGGTCGAGCTCGATTGAGGATCCCAAAACTACATCAAATAATCCATGAACGACAGGAACGGAAGGATGGATTTCCAACCAAATCGGGGTTCCACCGGTAGGGGTCTCATAAAGAGTAAATGCTATTGGAAGAGTATCGTTGACCCCAACACCGCCGATTGTTGTCAGTTTTCCTTGATAAGTAATCAACCGGGGGATATCCTCGGCGGACACGCTTATTATGGTAACAACAATAAGCGATAGAATTATAAAGAGTTTTTTCATATTGTATCTCTCTTCAAAAATTATATTGGTCGAACATTTCATCTGTTACCGGTCATATTTATTGCAATAGACCGGCCTCATTTTTTATTAAATAATTAAAAAAAAATTAAAAGTCAAGGAATATTTAAAAAAAATCAAGAAATATTCTAAGAAGAATCTTCCGGATCGGTAAATTATCTTTCCCCATTCCGCGCCCTACTTTCTAATCGGCTCTTCTTTTTAATCAAGGATAATTATCCTAATGCGTATATTATTCTCGTCGGTCCGCTGGCGCGGCTGTCGCGTGCAAAAATAATATAACAATTTTCACCAAATCGCACGTAGCGGTCGGCACGCGCCGACTGGCGGGAGGCGTGCCAGCGGTTAAGCACGACGGTCGCGGCATTACCGGTCGGTAATACTTATTGCCCAACTGTGGTCGAGGAGAGATAATTTTTCTGAAAATAATCCTTGCATTTGTTCATTTCGACCTTTATAATGGGCGTTCTGAAGTTGTAACATCACGGAGGATAACATGTCGAGAGTATGCGATATATGCGGTAAAAGGGCACAAACGGGGCGCAACGTCTCCCACGCCCACAATCGGACACTGCGCAAGTTCAAGCCGAACCTTCAATCGGTTCGGGCGGATGTGGACGGCAAGCCCACAAAAATGACCGTCTGCACACGCTGTATCAAGGCGGGTAAAGTCAAGAAATGGGTTAAATAACCGGCTCCGATGCACATTTTAAAGGCCGCCAATCTGGCGGCCTTTTTTATTATAGTAATGCGAAGCCAATATCAGCGGAGTATCCCCCGCTCCGAGCCTTCGATAAACTCAATAAAATGCCGGACTTCCGGGGTTATTTCTACCTCTTCCCGAATCGCCTCGAGGGCCTGAGTGAGGTTCAAATCACTGCGATAGACGAGTTTAAATGCACTCTTTAACGCAGAGATCGCCCCGTCGTCGAAACCTCGTCGGCGCAGCCCGATAACATTTATTCCGGCGACTTTCGTAGGCTGTGAACCGACAAGCAAATATGGCGGAATGTCCCTCGAAATCCGCGCCACAAGCCCGATCATCACGTTTTCGCCAATCTTGCAGAATTGGTGGATTGGAACATTCCCGCCGATAATAACCCTGTCCTCGACAGTAACATGTCCCCCGAGGCCCGCGCAATTCGCCATAGTAATATGGCTGCCCACAAGGCAATCGTGGGCCACGTGTGTGTATGCCATAAAGAGATTGTCGGAGCCGACGACCGTTTTCCCGCTGGCGATAGTTCCGCGGTTCATTGTCACATATTCCCGAATAGTATTTCTGTCGCCTATTTCGAGAATCGACTCCTCGCCGCCGAATTTTAAGTCCTGCGGCGGGCCGCCTATCGCCGCCCCGTGAAAGATACAATTCCCTTTGCCCATTCGAACAAAGCCGCTTATCCACACGGACGAGCCGATCTCCGTGCCCTCGCCGATAACGGCCCCGGACTCGATAAAGCAGTGCGGACCGACCTCGATATTATCCGCCAGTTCCGCTCCCGGCTCCACAACTGCGGTCGGATGTATCTTCACGGGCATATTACTATTCTCCGCTGTCGAAGGCGTGTTGCCAATTACCTTCGTCTTCCCCTGTCGTCCCTGCGGTCATCTTTGCGATAACTGCTATTCCTTCTCTCGAACCGCGGCCTTTCAACATAACCCTCCGGCTTTTCGAGAAGCGCTTTGCGGGACAATCTGATCTTGCCGTCGCGGCCAATCTCGATCACCTTGACCTTTATAATATCCCCGACACTCATAACGTCGGAGACCCTGTTCGTCCGTTCGTAGGCGATCTCGGATATGTGCAGCAGGCCGTCCTGATTCGGGAGTATCTGTATGAATGCGCCAAATTCCACAATCCTAACGACCTTGCCGTCATAAACTTTATTTAGTTCGGCCTCGGTTGTAAGCTCCTCGATCATTTTCAATGCGGCTTCGAGGCCGTCGGCGTTGACCGAAGCTATCTGGACCGTTCCATCGTCCTCGATAGAAACCGTCGTTCCGGTGGCGTCCTGAATGCCGCGAATGGTTTTGCCGCCGGTGCCGATTACGGCGCCTATCTTTTCGGGATCGATCTTGATAGACACAATTCTCGGCGCGTATGGCGAGAGGGATTCGCGCGGCTTTTCGAGTGTTTCGCTCATCTTTGCCAATATATGTTCGCGGCCCATTTTCGCCTGCTCCAGAGCCTCTTTCATAATTTCGAGAGACACTCCCGAAATCTTGACATCCATCTGGAAGGCTGTTATCCCTTCCGGTGTGCCGGCCACTTTGAAATCCATATCGCCCATGTGATCTTCCGCGCCGAGAATATCGCTGAGAACCTTATATCTCTCGCCGTCTTTCACAAGCCCCATCGCGATTCCGGCGACCGGAGCTTTGGTGGGAACTCCGGCATCCATCATGGACAGGCTTCCTGCGCAAACAGAGGCCATCGACGACGAGCCGTTACTCTCCATAATATCGCTCACGACGCGAATTGTGTATGGGAACATGTCCTCGGAAGGGACAACCGGCGTCAACGCCCGTTCGGCGAGCATTCCATGGCCAATTTCTCTTCTTCCGGGGCCCATTGCGCGCCGGACCTCCCCGACCGAGAATGGCGGGAAATTGTAATGGAAAAGAAAACTCTTAAAGCTCTCCCCTTCGAGGTCCTCGATCTTCTGCTCGTCCAGTTTTGTGCCGAGCGTGAGAACTGCAAGCGCCTGAGTCTCGCCTCTCGTGAAAAGCGCGCTTCCGTGAGTTCTGTGAAGATATCCGGGCAGTATCGTTATCGGGCGAATATCCGATTGACTCCGGCCGTCGATCCTCACGTCGTTATCGAGGATCATCGATCGCATACTTTCGCGCTCGATCTTGTGGATAACATCTTTTATCAGGCCTTCGCTCTCCGGGAACTCCTCCTCGAGTTCCGCGATAACTCCGTTCACCAGAGCTTCCATGGCTCTCTCGCGCGCTTTCTTATCCTTAACTGCGAAAACTTCGCTCAACGAGCCGCCGACCTTCTCGCGAACAGCCTTATCGAGCGATTCTTCCGGGCCGGCCACCGGTTCGTAGCTCATCTTTTCCTTGCCGATCCTGTCGATAAGCTCCTGCTGCATTTCGCAAATTTTCGCAAGATGTCCGCTCGCAAATTTCAGAGCCTCGACTAAAAGCTCTTCCGAAATCTCTTGCGCACCGCCCTCGACCATCAAAATATCCTCGGCTGTTCCGGCCACGATAAGATCCATTTCGCTTTCTTCGCGCATGACATAAGAAGGGTTCGCAATGAACTCTCCGCCAACATAGCCAATCCTGACCGCTCCGAACGGGCCGTCGAATGGAATATCCGAAATCGACAGGGCCGCGCTTGCGCCGATAATTCCAAGAACGTCTGGATCGTTTCTCCCATCGAAAGAAATGGGCATACACCATATCTGGATTTCGTTCATGAAATCCTTCGGGAAACGCGGTCTTATGGGCCTGTCTATAAGACGTGCCGTGAGGACAGCGTTCGCTTGCGGCCTACCTTCGCGTTTGAAAAACCCGCCGGGAATCCGGCCCGAGGCATACGTTCTCGGTCGATATTCCACGGTCAGCGGGAAGAACCCGTAATTCGGGTTCGATTTCCTGCTTGCGCAGGCTGTGACGAGTATCTGAGTCTCGCCCATACTTACAACTACCGAGCCGTTGGCCTGCTTGGCCACGACTCCGGTTTCGATTTTCAACGGATAACCGTTGAGATTAATTTCAACAAATTGTTCGGGCATTTTTCTCCTTTAGTAGAGGGAATGCTTCCCTTTTGCCCGTTAGTTCACTAACAGACTTTTTTC
Organism: bacterium; assembly: GCA_030642425.1. Lineage (GTDB taxonomy): Bacteria > UBP14 > UBA6098 > UBA6098 > UBA6098 > DAOWNU01. The sequence goes on from DAOWNU010000080.1 coordinate 6,119, forward strand.
TTTTTACTTCTTTTCTTTTTTTGTCGGTCATTTCGCTATTTCGCGCGGATGCCAAGTTCTGCAATAAGCGACTTGAAACGCGAGTAATTCTTCCGGCGAAGATAGGCGAGCAGTTTTTTTCTGCGGCCGATAAGGATAAAGAACCCCCGCTTGGAGTTATTATCCTTCGGAAATTTCTTGAAATGCAAGGAGAGATTATTAATCCTCTCCGTCAGAACGGCGATTTGGACCTCCGGCGATCCAACATCATTTACATCTCTGCCGAATTCTTCGAAAATCTCCTTCTTTTTCGATCTTGTAATCGACACTTTTTCCTCCTGTTTATTTTCCTGTCTTAAAATTTATTTTGCATTGTGGATTTTCACCCACTTTTCCAATTTCTCTTTGTCCTTTTCGATTTGTTCGATAAGCTCCATTTTCGACGGGAAGGCTCTCTCCCCCCTAAAATATTCAAAAACAGAGATCCGTGCCTCATCTCCAATCGACAGCCCCATCTCCCGCACACAATAGAATTCCACCGTGAATTGCCCGTCGTCGAAAGTGGGACTCGTTCCAATATATAATAGCCCCGGCGTTCCCTTGTCGTCGGAAGCGGCATAAACCCCCGACGGCGGTAGCAATTTTTCTTCCGGCGGGCTGATATTCACCGTGGGATAGCCCATTTCTTTGCCGCGTCCCCTCCCCCGAACTACCTCTCCGGCTATCATATAAGGTCTTCCGAGCATGTGCGCGGTCCCGGACAGGCTTCCCTCCGCCACAGCTTCACGAATTCTGTTGCTGCGAATATGCTCGCCTTTCCAGAGCACCGGCTCGACTATCTCAAGCTCGAAACCCCTGTCATTTGCGATCCCTCGGAGCGATTCGACACCGCCTGAACGGTTTTTTCCGAAACCGTGATCGGTTCCCAGAATAAGCGCCTTTATTCCCAGCGATTTGACCAGATATTCCTCGACGAATTTCTCCGATGTCAGCCCTGCAAATGACATATCGAACCCGACAACGATGAGGAAGTCGATACCCATCGCAGCAATCGCGGGAATTTTTTCGTCCAGTGGGGTCAATAATTTTAAAGAACTTTTTCCGAGCACCGCCCTCGGATGTGGCTCGAAAGTTAGCACAACCGGGGAAACTGCGAGCGCTTTCGCTTTGCCGAGCAATCGTTCCAGAACCGCTCGATGCCCCCGGTGAAGCCCGTCGAAACTGCCCACCGCGACTACCGAGCTATCGAGAATAAAGCGTGGTTCTGTCAGATATTCAGTTTTCAATTGCTTCCGGCCTCAAAAAAACGCGTTCGTATTTATAACCCGCCCCGGTATTATCGATCTTTCGAACAATCGCGGCGAGAGTATTATTATATGTTATTCGGAAGAGCTTATCCGTCTCAATTTTTTCCAAATCGAGTTCCAAACGCCTTCCGTGAGCAATTTCCCGCGCTTCCGACCCACCGACCACGACTTCCGGCATATCCGACAGGGCGTCTCCCGGCGTCGTCAGGGCGGATTCGATTTCGTTCGATTCCGCGAGAGCGAGCAGCTTATCGAGAGGTAACGCGTCGTCGATATTAAAACGTCCTATCCTCGTTCTTCGCAGCCCGGACAGATGCGCCCCGCATCCGGCAAGCTCACCAAAATCCTCCGCAAG
>DAOWNU010000315.1 GCA_030642425.1 bacterium
CGATCACGATAGAATCGTCCGGGAATATGTCTCCAACCTCGAAATGCGTTTCGACCGAAGACGCCCCGGAAAGCTCGATTTCCGCCGCCGCTCCCCGGAAATCCCCCGGGCAGATATTCATGACTGTAATCGATATCGTCGCGTCCTCCTCGGGCGTCGGCACGTTGTCGTTGTCGTCGGCGTATCGAGTCGAACTGTGATAGAAAATTGGGCCGCAGAGTTCTAAGGCGACTGTATCGAGTGTAATCCAGCTTTCGGTGCTGATTGTTATCGCGGGCCGCAGGTTGGAATATCCCCGAAGTTCGGGCCAAATTGCGATACCGAACGCCGCCGAGATAGTGCAATTTTCGCCGGGGAGCATATTCAGGCAAAATGCTATCGTGTCGATAAGGCCCGGCAACGAGGCCCGGACGGACGCGGAATCGGCGGCCTCGCCACCGATATTTGTAAGGATAAGGGCGCAGGCAAAGGTATCGCCGGGTTCGGGAGTTATGTCGCCGTCGCCGCCGACAGGATAGAAAACGGCTTCACGGAGAACAACGTGGCTTTCTTCGGACACGAGCACGGGCAGTGTGTCCGAGATTGGAAACGCACCCTCGCCGGAAACGGTGAAAACTATTTCCGATTCGCCCTCGAAGCTAAGATTTATCAAAGCCCTGCCGCTGGGGTTGGTTTTGGCCATCGCGACACGTCCCGAAGCTGTGTGGGCGACAACAAGAGCGCCTGCGAACGGCTCGCCGCCGGGGCTTTCCGCGACCGTAACCCCCACGATTGTATCGGTCGAAGTTATCGTCGATGGAGTGATTGTCATCTCGATATCCGTGGGCGCCCCGAAAAACATATCCAGAAAAGGATAGCCGAAAAGGTTCATAATGCACTTATAATAGCGCGAAACCTCGGTGCCGCCGAGATCGATCTGTGTGCCCTGCAAAGCCTCGCCGAGTTTTACAGAACGCCCCGCAGAGAAGAAATTCCCCCCCCAGAAAGTGTGAACGATTGATTTATTGTTGGAAAAGGCCGAACTCGAATGTGCCAGAATCGCGATAAAGCCGCCCTCGAGCGAGCGGACGGAAGCCGCCCCAACAGAACCGAGGTCCATCGTGTTGACCTCGCACGAATAGGAATAGAAAAACGGGCAATAGGGGCCGTTGGTCATGGACATGAATTCCGTCATCGAAACGCCGCTGTGGTCGGTATATTTTCCGGTGTGGATAATATAGCGGAATCCGTGGTCGAAATGAAAGACGATGTATTGTCCGTCGCTCATCTTATCGAGGAAATTCGCTTTCGTAAGCTCGATATCCCCGCCGGTGGAATCGGAATAGGCATACATCTTCGTGATCTCGACATCCCCGGGAACCGGGCCTGCCCCGATAATAGAATCGCACAGCAACGGCCCGGAAATGTCGGTGCCGGTTATGCTTGCGCCCATGAACATCCATTTTCTCACAAATTCGGGATCGATCTCCCAGCGTTGATAATGGAGTTTCCGCATATAGGCCTGAACTTCGGTCGTGTCTTCCGCCTGAAATCTCCCGACAATAAGCTCCGGCGTGAGATCGTCCTCCATCTCTTCGCCAAAATACGAGTCGTCGTCCGAGTTCCAATCGCCGTCCATACATGTGAAATAAAGGTCAGAAGGCACTTCGATATAATTTATCGACGAGTTTGGCTCGATCCCGTATCTGTATCTTATCGGAAGTTCCACGCTGTTGCCCACAAAGAAAACGCCTGAAATCCCCCAGTGAAGGTAGGCATCGTGAACGAATTTTCGGATGCGTTCTGCGCGGTCGATCCCGGAGGCGTATTCGCCAAGGATGTCCGATATCGTGATTATCTCCAGCACCAAGCCGAAATTTATTTCGTCGTAGAGCGGCGCGAGATATGGGGCGAATTCGTCCTTGCAGATAACGATGCAATCGGCGGGGTCGTCGCCGTGGGCGGGCGGAAAACTGTGCTCGAAGCGGGTAAGCTCCTCGAGATGCATCGCTTCGGGCATCGGAGGGAAAGCTCCCGGATTCTCGACCGATTTATTTATTATCCGTTCCCGGATTCCGGCGGAGATGGGTGTCAATTTCGCCGGGTGAGGGCGATGTCGGGGAGAATCGGCCAATTCAAGCTCCAGATGAATGGCCCGGTTCCAGATCAATGTCCCGGTAGCGGGGTTATAGCTTACGGGACGGAAATATATCTCGGCGACCGGGCAACCGTAAAGATATTCCGTGCCGACTAATTCCGCTTCCGGCAGCGCGATATTGGAAACAGGGGCGCGTGATTCCCACGGCGATCCGAACCCGACCGGAACGAAATCCCTCACAATTGCTCCGCTCGCCAGCGGCTCGGACTCGACCGTGTAATGAAGCGCGACCGCCCTCGAATTTTCGGGGATAGCGAATTTCAGCGAACGCCCCGGAAGATCGGGTTCCCAGAGATTCCGCAAAGGCGCGCCCGGAATCTCGACCGTCGTTTCGCGGTTGTCGATTCGCACTTCCGGAAAAATCGTCTCGGTATATGTGAAGTCGAGAGTATATGCCGCGAGCGCCGCGAACATGAGGAGTAATAATATTTTCAGGGCATTATGCATAAAATTCCTCCGAAGAAATCCAGCCAAGCTCTTTGTATTTATTCAGCATAATATCGACAGCGCGTTTGGGGTTATGGAATTCCCCGACCCATTCCGGGCCGAATTTTGCGAGTTCTTCCCGCCGGTCCGTGTCCCGTATCAGGTCTAATATGACTTCCGGCAGGTTGTCCGGGTTGGCGACAACGAAAGGGTGCCGCCCGAGAAATTCGCTGTGGTCGGGCATAAGTTCCACGATAGTTGGGATGCCCATCGCAAGCGATTCGAGGCCGCTTATTCCGTATCCAAGCTCGCCGAGCTGGTCGATGAAGATATGACAGCTCGCTTTCAATCGCATAGTCTCATCGTGCGGCCTGCGTTCGATAATTACCGGCTCGATTTTCACTTCACCGGCGGCCTTTTCGATAGCCTCGATTATCCTGTCGGTTCCCTTCGCCGAGCGGTGCGTTGCGACATGGCCGATGCGAATCGCGCCGTCATTCGGTGGATTCGCTCGCGGCAATTCCGCCGGATCGAATGGAAACGGCAGCCATATAGCGCGCGGGTGAAGAAACCTGTGATCGAATTCGAGAACGAAAACGGCGGCGGCGGCGCTGTCGATCTCCGGGATAACGCCGTGCTGGCGAAGATCCGCGCCGTAATAAGTTGTCGCAAGTTTGCCGCCATTCTCGACCCATGGGAGTATCCACCGGCAATCGCGAAGAAGGGGAATGCCGCCGTCGAAGTGAGAATCGAGCCGGTAATTATCGAACGCAGGCCGCAC
>DAOWNU010000342.1 GCA_030642425.1 bacterium
CCCATCCGAAAGCAAGCCCAGCCAACATGAACCCCTGGAGGACGAGAAACCAACTCATCCGATGATTGATCATTTCGGTTTCACGAACAATCAACTTACGAATCGTATCTTGTTCCATTTGCATAAAACCTCCTAAAGTATTTAACCGATAGTATCAACTGCGTCATTTATTCCCTTATCGTTAATGATCTTCCGCATCGCGGTAAAGAACGCCGGTTTGTCGAATGCTTTTGCGACATCGAGCGTTACGATGCCGGCATCGACGTAATGACCGTGATAGAGGTCGTATTTGAGGCCGTTTGCCTCGATGAATTCCGTCATACGCCTCGCCAATTCCGGCAAAAATTCATATATTCTCTCTTTGGGAACGAACTCGCATTTTCCGCACGGCACACGGATAACCCTGACATCGGGATGGCCCGGCACGGGGTCGATCTGCGGTTTCTCCGGCTCGCACCAGCGGGTGTAGATATCGACTTTGATGCCCCGATTCGCGAGAGATTTTGCGAGTTCGAGGACATAGACCACCTGACCGCCGGTGTCTGTCCGACCGAGCTGCGGTTTCGGATCGAAATAACCGTGAGTGCTAAGCATGCAGATACTGTCGAATTCTGTGTTTATACTATCATTCATATTCTAAACCTCCATAGCGTTGTAATCCTTTGTTACGATCACGTCCGCTCTGGCCTTGTGAGTGGAGATAATCTCGTGTTCTATCGTGAGAACGCGCTCGAGGAATTTGTCTTGAGCCTCGCGGCCCCTGAGCGCTCGATCTTCCTTCGTGTCTTCGAACGTCCTGTCGATAAAGACGCGCATATCGGCGTTTTCGAGGAGTGTCGTGTAGGTTCCCTCGACAATCACGGCCTCGATCCCGGCGGTATTCAGGATTTCGCTATCTATCCTGTCCTCCTCGAATATCACGAGGGGCTTTTCTATATCGGTTTTGCCGGAGATTATATCGGCGAGGTTGCTGTCGAGCAGGTCGAGGCGGACCTCGGTTGGGCCGATATGGCCGATATTCTCGCGGCGTTTTTGCGCATTGGTTTTTGGCGGATAGACGAAATAGTCGTCCTGCTGGAGGATAGTATTCGGAACGCCGTTTTGGGACAGCGATTCGGCAAGAACGGCGGCTATCTCCGATTTCCCGCTACCGGATTCGCCCGCGATGGTAATCACATACACCCCTCTATGACCTTCGAGACACGGAACGAGGATATCGAAAATCCCCCCGGCGGCTCGCCTGTGGTTGTCGTTGATTATCAGTTTATCGCCTTGCACGGATGACTCCTTTCCACTATTTCGACCTTCTATTAATCGACAATATACGGACAATTATTGGGTGTTTCAAGATTAAAGCGTTTTGAATATCGGGAGCGGCACGTCGCCGCTGTGTTCTATGGGAAAATCGTTGTTTTCAATTTGCAGGGAAGTGTCTTGTGCCCTCCCGTTTGTTTTATCCTGCACCATTGTTGCGGAAGACTACAAGGGTTTCCCCTACGGGATTCGCTTCCGTAGCCGAGAATTAACAGCATAGAAAAGGACAGGTCAATGACCCGTCCTCACTTTTTGCCGAAGGGAGGACTCGAAGCGGCAGCGCCGCAGGCAACATGGTTCGAGTCCGAATTATCGCTTTCACAAAAAAAATAAGACCGACGAAACCGCCAGCCTTAATTTTAATTTTTTTGCCGAAGGGGGGACTCGAACCCCCACGTCCATAAGAACACCAGACCCTGAACCTGGCGCGTCTGCCAATTCCGCCACTTCGGCATTCAATTCGACCAATAATATACGGCATAACTCAAAATGTCAAGGATAAAAACTTATATCGAATTTGAGAAATCGCTTGCACATTCGAGAAATGGCATTAAATTGCGATAGTAAAAATCGGCGCCCTCGGGCTTAATAGGGAACCGGGTTGAAATCCCGGGCGATCCCCGTCACTGTGAGTCCGGACGAAAGCCACCACGCCACTGTCGCGCTCGATCGTAAGGTTAACGCGGTGGGAAGGCGGCCGGAGGACGATGGACGAGCCAGGAGACCTGCCGAAACTATATTAACACCGACTCTCGGGAGAAGGGCGGCGGTAATCCCGCCGATCCCATTTCCCGCAAAAAAAAGATGATAATACCCACAGTTCGGGGAAAACTGGGGGGAGCGATTCGGCTTGCCGCCGCTTTATGCCTTGTTTGTTTGGCTCCTCCCCTTAATGCTGAGAAAATCGAGGGACACATCCGTGATTCCGAAACCGGTTTTCCGGTATCCGGCGCGAGCGTTCTTATCGGAGAATTTCACTCAGCGAGCGACCGTGAGGGCGCATTTTCTCTGGACAATATCGTTCCCGGCGAATATGCCATCGAGATACATCACGTTGCTTACCATTTACACGAACAATCGATCACGATCCGCGAAGGCTCCAACCCCGCTTTGCATTTGATATTAGTCCCGAAAGCATACTCGACTGAAACGGTTACAATCAAAACCACCGCCTTGCCGAACGAACTGATTTTTTCCGAAAACGATCGGCAGCAGAAAATCGAAAATTATATCGAACGCCTTCCGGGCGTCTCGGTTATCGAGGGCGACGGCGAGATTTCTCTTTCGATCCGTGGATCGAGGCCCGAAGAAGTCCTTATCGTTCTCGACGGCACCCCTTTGCCGAAAAACGAGCGCGGAGTGTGCGATCTTCGATCTGTAAACATTGCGCGGGTCAAGTCGATAAAGGTCCATGTCGATGCGATCCCGCCGAGATATTCCAATATCGCGCCGGGCGGCGTCGTTCGGATAGAAACCTACGGAACAAATTCGAATAAAATATTATTAAAGGCGGGTGGCGGATCTTTCGACGAGTATGATCTTGGGGCCGGCGGCGATATCGAATTGCCCGGCGAAACTTTCCTTTCGATAGCTATCGATCACAAATACACAAAAGGGGATTTCACATATCGGGCCGCGGATAGTTCGGCGATAAGAATAAACAATCACTCGAAAAAGACGGGTTTAAATCTCAGTTTGCAGAAGCGGTTCGGCCACTCGGAGGTTCGTTCCAATATCTCATATCAAACGCTCGATAACGGCATGCCCGGCGATCTCGATCATCCGACGCCGACGGCGGACAGGCGGGGCCAAAACCTGCGTGGGAAAATCGAGGGCAG
>DAOWNU010000320.1 GCA_030642425.1 bacterium
ATCAAACATCAAAATTACATATCAAAATGCAAAATTGCCCGGATCGTATCTATAAGTTGATATTCAGGATATTTTAATTTTTGCATTGTCATTTTACATTTTAATTTTTAATCTTTAATCTTTCCTCTAAAAACTATCGATAGTCTCTTTGGGTTTTGTTACAACAACCTCGAAATAGAACCATCCGCCAATATGCTCTATCGGTATATCCTCCGGTTCCCATTTCGCCGCCTTTGTCCCGGAGATTGCCGCCTGATCGATAATATCATTACCGCAGGTGGCCATTAGCTCCGTCTCCTTCACTTCGCCGAAAGCGTCGATTCGGATTTTCAGTCGAACGCGGCGTCCGTTGAGATCGCTCTTCCATTCGGCCTGCGGATATCTCAACTCGACCGGACGTTTCGGCCTCGGCGCGCGCGGCAAAGGTTTTCCCGTTACGGGATCGATTATTTGGCCCCGGCCTCGACGCCTTTCATTATCCATGCTTCGTTTCAAGGAGTCGATCCGTTCGAACTCTTCATCCGAGAGCGTGTCGAGCGGCGAGGCATCGGCGTATTCCGGCGGTTTTTCGGTCTCGATATCCGGCGCCGCTTTGCCCAGTCGAACGTCGGCCCTCTGTGAAAACTCGGTTTTTGGGAAACTGTCCGAGAGGAACCGGTAAAGCGATTCCGCCACAGGATAATTAAATGTGATCGTCTCGTGGATATAAGCCCTCGCGGCGATAGCCTTTGGGCGGAATATGCTGTTCGGGAACGAGTCCGAAACGAAGCGATAAGTCGCAAGCGCGGAATCTATCCTCCGATAGGTGAGCAAAAACTCCTCCGCGCGAACGAAATAATATGCCACCGTCCGCACGCCGAGCGAATCGAGCGCGGCGCCTCGACCGACAAAATAATCCGCGCCGCCAACCGCGAAATCGCTTTCGGGATAGTTGCTCAATAGTTCTGCGAATGCGGAATCGGCCATTTGCCTATCGTTCATGGAATAGGCATAGACATAGCCTATACCATAGGCAGCCTTGGGCGCGAGGCTGTCTTCGGGGTAATTTTCGAGTATGAAATTATACTGCGAGAGCGCGGAATCCGGCTGTCCAAGCTCGAGCAGATACATCTCGGCGAGGGCAAGCTCGGTCCCGACAACATCGACCTCGACAGAGTCCGATTGGTTCGCGAATATGCTCTTGAATTCCTGCAGGCGCGCGATAGAGGAGCTTTTCTGAAGGGCGAGTTCATAGACCTCACCCGACTTAATCTGAGCGGCGGCGGAGTCGAATTCCGTCTTGGCAACCGTTATCGCGCCGAAATCCAGATGAAGGTCGCCGCGCTTATACCAGCCCCACGCGGAGTTCTCCGTCCTCGGATTATCCAGACAAACGTCCGACCATATATCGATTGCCGATGTCGTATCGGTCATCAAATAGTGCACGTCCCCGATACGCAAATCCACCTCCGGCCAACGCGTGAAAAAGTCGTCGTTCTTGCGAAGCTCGACATAATGCCCAAGCGCTTCCTTTAAGCTGTCGAGTTCCGTGAGCGCCTCGCCGATAAGCATCCGAGAGCTAAAAAATTCCGCGGGCGTCAACCTACTCTCGGAGATTTGCCGGGCCTCCTCGATACACCGGCCATACTTCTCGAAAGAGAATGCAATATTTGCCAGCCGAAGATGCGCCAGGCTCTCGAATTCGCCACCGGGATAGGCCGTAAGATAGCTTAAATATGCCTCCTTGGCGGAGATGAAATCCCCCTGTTCATAGAAAAGTTCCGCCATCATAAAAGTGCTGCGCTCGGCGTAGATACCCTCCGAGGAAAGCTCTTTCAGCCTTTCGAGCGCGGCGTCGAATTCGCCCACTTCGTAGATACAGAGAGTTCGCCAATAGTGCGCCTCGGCGCCATATTCGCTCTCCGGGAAGGCTTCGGTTAGCTCATCGAATTTGCGGATAGCCTTCGTGTATTCCCCCGTGCGGTAGAAGCACATGCCCAGCAGGAAAAGGGCGTCGTCCACCCATTTTGTTTCTGGATAGAAAGCGAGGACTTTGGACGATTTCGTTATCGTAACATCGTAATAGGACTTTGCCTCCGACGGCAGTTCGTCCGAAGTGCTGCGAAGACGTTTTTGCTCGGCCAAGCGGTAGTTCTTTCTAGCGAGGAAGAAGGTGTTATAATACACGCATCCGCTTCCAAGCAGTCCAAATATAATAAGTAAGAAAAGGATTGTTTTCTTCATCGAGTCAACCGGTATCTTTAAGAAGGATATCTTCCGTTCGATTACAATATAAGCTTTTTCTGCGAACAGCGCAAGTCCGTCGCAAAAGTAAATGCAACGCAGAAAATATGCCATCTTAAGGGTGTTTCCGCCGCCGCGCGATTGCGAATAAACGCGATACGAGATTGCTCCCGGCAAACAATAAAACCGAAAACAAGCAATAACACCTTGCGCAAGGCCGGATGGCAAGCTATATTATCTGCAGAACTCATAACCCGGAAGCAAGAGCTTCCAATGCAATTGCGTTGCGCAGCTGGAGCTACGCAACGAGATTTTAAGCACGTTTCAACATCATAATATTATTGAAAGGAAAAAAATGGGAAAATCGAGAGACACAAAAAAGGACGTAAAAAAGAAGCCGGCCAAAACATTGAAAGAAAAGAGGCAAGCGAAGCGGGAAAAGAAGAACGCGTAAATCGACGAGGCGTCTCGCTCGACCTGTTAATCCCCGCTGGCGCGACTGTCGCGTGCGAAATCGTGTAGCAATCTTAACCAAATAGCACGTAGCGGTCGGCACGCGCCGACTGGCAGGAGGCGTGCCAGCGGTTAAGCATGATTGTAGTAGCATTACCAATTAGATGCCGCCGCATCGTCGGGGAAAGGATGGGCATTGCCAATTTTATATTAAAAAGGGGCGGCAAATCGAATCCGCGCGGCGGCGTGGTTGCGAGAGGAAATGTTGATGATTTCAAAGTATGTTTTGCCGATTAAGCGATTATCTATTCAGGCGTTCCTTCAATTCTGCGTTATCCGGGTTTTTCTTCAGTCCGCTTTCGAGAATCCATCGGGAAAGATCGTCGTAGCTATTTTCCGCAGTCATTTCGGCGAATCTGGAAATAGTCATAACGTTTCCCGGATCGTTTTTCAACAAGTCTTCGAATATTCTCTTTACACCGGTCGTGTCGCCGGTTTTTACCGCGATATCCGCAGAGAACAACGCGAGCCGGAAATCCCAGGGCATTACCGAAGTCGCGAACGACATGGTATTCGAAGCCCCGACGGTATCGCCGATGGTCATCTGCGCATCCGCCAAATAGATAAAAACCGAAATATAGTTCATGTTC
>DAOWNU010000006.1 GCA_030642425.1 bacterium
CAGCGCTCCATAGATCTGCGGACGCCCCGGTAAGAATGCGAAAACTTTTCGCTTTCATCGTTCTCGAAATAGACCCTAATGTGCGGCTCCGGATAGCAGAATTCGGGGAGTTCATCGATGAACATCCGCGCTCTATTCGCTTCGAGGTCGGCGTATTCTTTAAATCCGAACTTGTTATGTTCATCCCGCTGGTTCGGGTCGTCGGATGAGATACTGAATTTTACCCGCCATGATGACAGCAGCTCCGGCTCCGGTTGCGGACGAACGCGCCTGCTCCCGTATTCGGTTGTTTGTATTAGAAGAACAAGCGAATCGCCGGCGGGGACGCCGTTTGCGGTAGAAAGCCAGAAGCCCTCCCAATTAGTGAAAGACCGATTGTAATTGTCTCCGCCGGACAGACAAGATACTGGAATATAGCTCGAACCGTCCCAAACCTGGACAGCCGCCTGTATCCAATTGTCAGTTACCGCTTCTTGGACTGTTTTTGTTTCTGCGAGGGAACCCCCGCTATATCGAGCGATATTCGCATCGTGCCATAATACATCGAACTCGTCCAACGGGCCGCCTTCGTCAGTGTCATAGAAAGGGTTTGCGCACATGTTATAGAATGTGCCGTTGTGAATGCCGTCCCATTTGCCCAATGGTATTTCATACCAATCGGTTATATCCGGTTTTATGCCAAAGACGTCGATTTCAATCTCGTCGCAGTGGTCCTGAAGAATCCAGAAACCGCGTCCCGGCCAGAAAGGCTCTACACTTCCAGCAGCTCCCGGCCCTAAATACCGTTTATAAGAGCTGACATCGGGATAATACTTGCTTGCCCGCCACCAGTTCTCGTATTTTCCGGGCCAACCACCATCCGGTATGCCGCATACCGCAAAAAAATCATCATACAGAACAACATCCTGGTCGCCGCGGGTCATGTCTGGAGGAGGCCAGCCGGCCCAACCACAAGGAGGTTCAAAACCAATCGCCTCCGCACGAAGACGGTAAGCGGTTGTATCCTCGGTTGGATACAGGGGAACACCCATAAGAACATAGCCGCGCCAGATAACGATGCTGGCGGAAAGGTTTGCATTGGTAGGCTGGCCATATACGATCTCTGTCGCGAGTTTTTTATCCAGTTGAGTCCATTCGCGAAGGTCAACAGTGAACCAAGGGTTGGTCGCGTGATCGGTTTGTTCGGGGAATTCCAATATGGCGCCGCCGTCCGCCCACTGTGGATCGACACTGCCCAAACGGTGCCAGTCCTTGCCCGAAGCGCCATTATCGAACAAGCCGGTCGCCCTAATATCCGAAGTCATATCCTGTGTGAACTGCCTCCAACTGACCAAATTAACATCCCCGGCAACAACAGAGCTTGCATCCGGTTGATAATCTATAGTAATATCGCACTTGTATTGCTGGAAATAAGTATGAAGCATAGTTTGGTTGAAATCTTCATATTTGATAGTCCCGGTATAGACTGTGTCGTCCAGTCCGCCCACTGCACTCTCGTGGCGATGCCAGCGGGTTCCCGCATTAGTGCCGACATCGCTTTCATCGCTTGTATCGGCGTAAATATAATCGGCCCACTCGTCGATCCAGAGGGTTACTGTATGTCCGCCGCCTTCGTTATAAATGCCGGTCGCATCGACTTCCTCGCTGTTGCGCCAATGGTGGGCATCTCCGACATTGCTCAAATTGCTGAACGACTCGTAGAGAACATGCACGGGGTTATCTGACGCCAGATCGGTATGCATCCATCCAACGCCGTCATAGACGGTATAGACCGATGCATCGAATGTAATAGGGATATAGTTTATTTGAACCCAGCCCTGCCAGAGATAGGTCGAATCGGCGCCGGACTCATAATAGGTCGGCGTCGAGGCCGTCTGGCCAATCGCCGTTTCAACAATATCGTAATTCGTTCCCGACTTTGCCTTACCCGGCGAGAAGCAGCTTCTCTCGATTTTGTATTGCCCCCATACAACCGAACTCAATATAAATAAGATCAGGATGTATATTGGAAATTTGAACTTTCCTCTAAAAAGCATAATGTCCTCCTAATTTGGGAACAGAAGGAAAAACGGATTCCCATTGTTATATTTTACAATTTTTATTTCTATTTTGCAAGTCATTAATTCGCCTATTTGCCATCCTGTGAATCGGGGGCGAGACCCCGGAGCATTATCATCCGCTTTGTCTTCCGCATATTATATGCCATGCCCTTAAGGCTATACGGGTCAATTCATTACATTAATATCGACAGTTTCTTACAGGAATAATCCCCAATAATATAAGGTATAATTGGGAAATAATCCCGAAAATGCGAGGACTCGTGGCAAATAAACAAATTACTCGCACTCGAAAACGGCCTTTTCTGCGATATTCTCTTTGCAATTATTGCCCAAGCTCCTCCCGTATCCTGTCCTCCTTGAAACCGGCGATGACCCTTTCGCCGTCGATAACGATAGTGGGGAATGAGCCTTCGGGATTGTGGGATTTCAACCGGGCCGTGATTTCTTCTCTTTCCGGCCCGTCGAGAAGATCGACATAGATATACTCGAACCCGACGCCCATATCCTCGATCAGTTTCTTTGCCTTTTTGCTCCAGATACAGGTGCTCAAGGCGTATAATTTAACTTCCCCCTTATTTTCGCCCTCGACCGGTGTGAACCCCGTTATATTGTTCTCGACCGGTTTGTTTATCGCGCCCATAAAAAGAATCGCGCCGGTTTTGCTGTCGCGGATGGCGCAGAAAAACGGCCTGTCCACTATCATCACGAAAGGTTTCGGCGGGTCTTTCATCGGTGCGCTTAACATGCTCATCGTGATCGCAGTTACGCCGGCGGCCTCGGTGCCCTTTTCATCGACATCGAGATAGGTCTTGTGGATAACCCTTCCTATCCAGACCGGTTTCACCGGTGTCATCGCCGGGAAATCCGCGCCGGTGTCGTCGAAAGCGTCGTTCATACCGAGGGCGAACAGGGCATCGTTCAGGATTGCGCTGTATTCTATCTTGAACCGGGGCAATTTCAGAATGCCATCGCGCTTGTTAAAATCCCCCATGCTGCGGCCCCAGCTCTTTGCGTTCATGATGCGGTTCCAGCTTTTTGCGTTAAGGTTTTCGATAAAGCCGTCGAGACCATAATCTTCGGAGGGTAGGAATATCAGCATTTCGAAACGGAATCGACCGTATGGCAGCTTGACCGCCTGAAAATTCTCCGTCTCGAGATAGCTGTAATCGTCCCGTTTGGACATCATGGGCACGGTCGCAGTCCCGCCGCCGGGCAGGTGAAAATCCTCATCTTTGGTATTCCTCTCCCGGAACGGCTCGCTCCAGACCCCCTTGAAATAAACCGCGTTGATAAGGAGCAGGATGTCCAGCGGATTGAGCTGCGATATTATCCTGTCGATCTTCCCATTTGTGGCGCTCGACACCCATTCGTTGATTATATCGACCGACTTCGGGTCGCCAAAATCGATTTCTCTGGCGAGAGCGCCATAGCTTTTTTCGGCGGTCTCGATAAATTCCCTTTCAAACGGCACGCCGTTCCTCGCCCAGACAGAGTTGGCGATCTGAAGAGTAACGTCCTCCTCCGGTGTCGAGAGGACATCGATAAGTGTCGAGTTCGAATAATTCAGGTCGCCGAGAGACGTTCCCTCGATCCCCAACACCCGCGCCATCTCGGCTTTCGTGTTGCCGTCGGCACCGTTGTAGCAAAGCTGAAGCGCTATCGCGATGCTCGCTGGAGAGATAAAAACATTCTCCGACCGGTCTTCCTCATACAATTTGTCGAAGATATTGAAACCGAACGCGTTATTCGACCCGACGAGAGAATAATTGACCTCCTCCGGGACACGGGCCAAAATCGACACAGCAATCAGACAGAGCGACGCGACCGCAATTGCGGCTTTAGAAAAGAATGATTCCATTTTCACAGCTACCCCCATAGGATAAGAAATACTATGTAATAAAAGCCTTTTTTGTGTCGATTGTCAAGTTTAAAATTTATCTGTTTTTAGGAAATGCCGACAGATGAGGTTGGAAAGATTCAATTCAAAGTTATCAATTAGCAATGATCAATTCAAAATTGCCCTTCCCTTCCCCCGGCGTTGCGGCATAATCTATCATAGTGCTGAAACTACCATGCTTAACCGCTGGCACGCCTCCCGCTACGTGCGATTTGTGAGGATTGTTACACTATTTAGCACGCGACAGCCGCGCCAACGGTCGGCCGTTGAGCGGTGATCGCCGGGCGGAATCGAGGTGAGCCGAAACGACGATGTTCCCTTCGACTCCGCTCAGGGAACGCCCTTCGACAGGCTCAGGGAACGATAAAATAAAAAGAGGATTATCAAAAAAAGGGGGGAATTTAACCCCTTTTGCCATAAGTCTTTGCTCTTTGGGAAGATAAGCGGGGTTTCAAGGCCGAAAGGTTACCTTTCAAGGCAGGAGGACGGCCTTTCAAGCTAAAGTTCTCCATGTTCAAGGCTGGTTGTCAACCTTTCAAGGTAGGAGGACGGCCTTTCAAGCCAAAATTCTCCATGTTCAAGGCAGGTTGTCAACCTTTCAAGGCAGGAGGACGACCTTTCAAGCCAAAGTTCTCCATGTTCAAGGCAGGTTGTCAACCTTTCAAGCCCGGTAGATACCCTTTCAAGTCTTGAAAGACGAACTTCCCGCCTATTTCAACCACGCCGGTGATTAAAAAAGAAGTCCAAAAACAAAAATCAGTGGAAGATCGAACATGATTAAAGGCAATTCTTCCTCGAAAGACGACGAAAACGAGCGGTCAGAACGTTCCGGTCTCTTGTCCGCAAATATCGGCGATTACTCTGAGCCAATAGGGGGAAAAGATGACGCGGAGTGTAGGGAAAGACGCGCTATCTTCGTCACAAGATTTAATTTTTTGTAGTGGTCAACGGAAATCGCGACGAGGGCAACGCCAATTTTAATGTTGTGCTCATAAAAAAATCATTTGCATAGACTTTTCTAATGATTATATTCCAAAAAAGATGTGCCGAAACATTTTTCTCTTGTATTAGCGAAAAAGGACAATATATTTTGAATTTGAAATTGAGAATCGGGGCTATAGCTCAGCTGGGAGAGCGCATGACTGGCAGTCATGAGGCCAGGGGTTCGATCCCCCTTAGCTCCACAAATTTAATGGGCGCCCGCGCGGCGTCCATTTTTTGATTATGACTGACCTAAAAGGAATATTTACGACAAGCGCGGCGTTGGCCGGAACTCTCACGCTCGATCAGCTGCTCCGCATGTTGATGGACACCGCCGCTGAACTCACCGGCGCGGAGGCCGGAAGCGTTCTTCTGCTCGACAAATCGACCGGGGAACTGGAGTTCGCGGTCGCGACCGGCGAGGGCGGCGCAAAACTGTCCGAGACCCGCCTCGGCTCCGGCGAGGGAATCGCGGGTTGGGTGGCGAGTATGGGCAAGCCCGCATTGATAAACGATGTCGATTCCGACGACCGGCACGCGACCGTTATCGATATCAAAACCGGTTTCTCCACAAGGTCGCTTCTGGCGGTTCCGATGATGAGAAGGGACGAGGTTATCGGTGTGCTCGAGGCTGTGAACAAGCGCCGCGGTTTTTTTGAACAATCCGATCTTGTTGCCCTGGCGGCATTTGCACAGATGGCCTCTGTCGCGGTGTCCAACGCCCAGAAATTCGAGAAGCTGACGAGTCAGAACAGGGAACTTCGTGAGCAGGCCTTCGGCAAATGGGAAATGATTGGCAAATCCAGGACAATCGAGAAGCTGCGCGATCTTATCGAGAAGGTCGCCAGGGTGCCGACAACCGTGCTTATCTCCGGTGAATCCGGCACGGGCAAAGAGGTGGTCGCACATCAGCTGCATCGATATTCCGCGCGGGCCGACGGGCCTTTTGTCAAGGTTTCCTGCGCGGCGCTCCCGGAAACGCTGCTCGAGAGCGAGCTTTTCGGCCACGAGAGGGGCGCTTTCACGGGCGCTAACGAACGCCGGATCGGTCGTTTCGAAGTAGCAACCGGCGGCACGATTCTTCTGGACGAGATCGGGGAGATAACCTACGCGGTGCAGACAAAACTTCTGAGGATACTTCAGGAAAAGGAATTCGAGCGGCTCGGTTGGACAAAAACCCTGACCACCGACGTTCGACTTATCGCCGCGACAAACCGCGATTTGATGGAATCGGTTAAAAGCGGCGCGTTCCGCGAGGACCTGTATTACCGGTTGAATGTTGTGCCGATAGATGTCCCGCCGCTTCGCGAGCATCCCGAGGACATCCCTTTGCTGATAGATTATTTTCTGAAAAGGCTTACGGAGCAATTCCCGCACAAACTTCGCGGGGTCGATCCGGAAGCTCTCGAGCTTATGAAGGCCAACGACTGGCCGGGGAACGTCCGCGAGCTTTTCAATGTTATCGAAAGGTGCGCGGTTATTTGCCCCGGCGATACTATAATAAAGGAATACCTTCCGCCGGAGATAACCGGCAAACATCCCCCAATTTCATCGGGCGAATTGAATCCGGACATGACGCTCCCTCAGGTCGAGGAAGCCCTCATACGAATGGTTCTGAAAAGGAAGGGCGGGAAAATCTCGGAGGCCTCACGGAAACTGGATATTACCCGTGATAGGCTGCGTTATCGCCTGAAAAAATACAATATCGATCCGTCGGATTACAAATAGACAGAGAAATTGGCTGGCTGAAGCGCCTTTTCATTCGGCAACGCCGACCGATTATTCGTCGCCGAGGATTTGGTCGATCTTCTCCGAAAGCTGGGCGGCCTTGAACGGCTTCTCGATAAACCCCTCCAGGCCCTCCTCGAACATATATTGGATATGCTCTTCCCGCGCGTAGCCCGTAACCACGATTACCGGTATATGCGGCCAGAATTCTTTCAGCCGGCGGAAAACATCCCACCCGGAAAGCCCCGGCATAATCATATCGAGAAGTATCAAATCGACTGCGCCGTCTGTGTCAGTGAGGTATTCGAGGCCCTCCTTGCCCGATAGTGCGCGCACGACTTCGTAGCCCAACTGCATAAGAATTCCCTCAATAACGGTCTGGATCACGTCTTCGTCGTCCACGACCATTATCTTCTTGTTTCTGTGGAATTTTTTTTCGAGAGAGGCCCTTTTTTCGTAAGCAAAATCGGGCGCCGCGTGTATCGGCAGATATATACGGAACTCCGTGCCCCCTTGCGGGACGGTGTGGACATCGATCGCGCCGCCGTGCGAGGTTACGGTGTTATAGACTATTGCCAATCCAAGCCCCGTGTTCTTGTTGTCCTCTCCGGTCGTGAAAAAGGGATCGAAAATTTTCGGAAGTATCTCCGGGGCGATGCCGGAGCCGGTATCCTGCACGATAAGTTCGATATACGTCCCCGGCGAAAGGCCCGGATGATCCCTCGCGAACCGTTCTTTCGCCGCGAACGGCCGGGTCTTTATTGAGATTTCACCGCCTTCGGGCATGGCGTCGTGGGCATTGAGCGCGAGGTTGATAATCGCCTGTTCGAGGCGCGACGGGTCGCCGATAACCGGCTCGATATCCGGCGTCAATTCCACCCGCACGGATACCTTTTTATTCAGGGCGTGATCGAGAAAGGATTTAACCTCCAGCACAAGTTCGTTCAGGTCGAGTATCTCGGATTCGTGGACGCTTTGGCGCGCGTAAGTAAGCAGGTGGCTTGTCAGGTTCGCGCCGCGCTGTGCGGAGTCCAGGATAACGTCCAGATATGAACTTGCGACGGAATCGGCGGCGACATCTTCGTGCGCAAGCTCCGCCGCGCCGGTGATAGCTTCGAGGATGTTGTTGAAATCCAGGGCGATTCCGCCCGCCATAACGCCGATAGACTCCATTTTCTGTGTCTGTGCAATCCGCGAGAGGAAGCGTTTCCGTTCGGTAATATCTCTCACGACAATGAGAGACAGACTCTCGCCGCCGGTATCGACGAGGCTGCCCGATATATCGACGTCGATACTATTGCCCTTTGGCGTTATAAATTTCGACTCGAAATGGACGCTCTTGCCGCTTTTTATCCACACGAATTCCTGTAGGGCAAGCTCGCGTTCATCCAGCGTGAAAAGCTCGTAAAGGCCCAACCCGGCGAGTTCGTCGTGCGAATAGCCCGTGATCTTCTCGGCGGCGGGGTTCACCTGAGTTATCGTCCCCTTGAGATCGGAGATGAAGACGGCGTCGATAATATTGTTGAATAGGAGGTCGAGTCGTTTTTCCTGCGCGGAAAGCTCTTTTTCCGTTCGGGTTTGCTCGGTCGTATCCTGAATTGTGAGGACAATCCTCTCGATTTCGCCACGGCCGTTCAGGATCGGGAAGATATCGACACTGGCCGTTATGTTGCGCGCGCCGGTTATCTCGACCTGACGAATACCGCAAATCGTCCTTTTCTCCTCGAAAACCGTTTCGAGTTCGAACTGGTCGAGGAAGTTTAGCCCGTCGTCTTCAAATATATTGATATTCTTTATTTGATCGAGATCGGGTTTTAAGTCGAAAATCTTGATGAAGGCCGGATTTGCGTTTTTCACTCCGCCGTCGTGATCGAGCACGAGTATCCCCACGGAAGACCGCTCTATCAATACCCGGTCGAATTCCACGAGTTGTTCTATCTCCCCCTTCTGCCGGAGGGTTCGGGTAACATCCCGCAAGACGACCTGACATACCGGGACGGAATCGGCGCCTTTGCCGAACGCGATTACCGAAACCTCGCAATGCGCTTCAGAACCTTCTTCCGAATCGATATTTATCCGGAACCGCTCGATTTCCGAATCCCCACGGCTGCATTTGAGGAAGGCGTGCCGGAGTATTCCCCTGTCCACCGGGTCAGCAAGCTCGAAAAAATCTATTTCCCGGGCCGACCGGCCGCGGCTTTCGGCCAATTCCGCAAAGGCCGAATTGAACAGCCTAACCTTGCCCGTGCCGTCCACGAGAGCGATAGCGTGTGGGACGCCCTCGATCATCCTGCGATATTGCCCGAGCGATTCGTTCTGCTTTTCGTAAATTTCCCTCCAGCGTCCTTCCCTGCGTTCCGCGCGGGCCTTGAACATCAACACGAACGCCAGACTGAGGCCGAATAGGATCATGCAGCTAATAGCCGCCGCCCAAATCCTGCTCTCGCCGTGGATTAAAATAACGGCGATAACACAGAGGGCCATCGCGACGGTCAGGGCAACCGCAAATAGCCCAAAAACCTTGAAAAACGGTTTTACAGGGGGCGGCATATATATTTCAGGTCGCTTTTGTGCCATGCGCCAATTCCTCTTTACCTATAGTATATGTGTGCCCGGAGCGGTCAATCGGTCGGCTGCCGCAATTATCGCTCCGAATATCGCTGCAAAGTCTCTTTTTGCGAACTCCCACCGGTTCGGTTAAATGTCGATTGAGAGAAGCAACGCCGAAAAACTTCTTTTAATCAAGTTACATCGGCAATTTCGATATGTCAAGCACTTAGACGAGGGCAGGCGCCGGTGTCGGCAATACCGACAGATGACCGGCAATGCCGGAGATGGCACTTGTCGCTGAATCCACGCATACGATGAATTTCCCCTTGTTAAATGGCCCTCTATGGATTATAATTCGATGAAGAGATTGAAAAGCCGCTTCTTATGTGGATCAATAAACTAAAGGAGAAGAAATCATGGCAAAAATCGAAATTAGGCACAATCCACAACTCACCAAAGAGTATCTCATGGAGGTGTTTCGTCTGCATTTTACCGGGAAATATGAAGTCTATATGACGAAAGTGGTGGACCGTGATTTTGTGGTAAAGAAATCGGGAATGTCGGGTGTATTTTTAAAATTAAAAAATAAAGATGAGAAAACGCAAGTTGTGTTCAACAGGAATGCACCGTCGGCGATATTCAGAGGATTGTTCGGATTTATACCCTTACTTTTTTCCGGGCACGATGTTATGAAAGATGTCAGGACGTTTCTGGAAACGGCGCAAGAGTTCAAATAGAGTAGGTAATAGGTGAAAGGTAAAAGATAATAGGTTAATGTTAGAGCGAGAAAAACTCAAAAGGAAAACTATATGAAAAGCACGAATGAAAACAATGGATTATTGATAGCAATAATCTGTTGTTTGTTCCTGTGTTTATTTGAAATGACGTAGGGGCGATCCGGTGGGTCGCCCTCGGGTTCACCGTCGTAAAACCCCTACATAAAAAGAAGAAAAATATTCATTTTGGGCGTGTTACGGGCCGTGAAGGGCGGAAATGGGTCATGGGAACGCAAAAAAAGTCTTGGGAAAATTGACAAGGGTCTTGGGAACTGAAGAAAAAGTCTTGGGAAAGTTGACAAGGGTCTTGGGAACTGAAGAAGAACTCTTGGGAACGCAAAAAAAGTCTTGGGAAAGTTGACAGGGGTCTTGGGAACAGAAGAAGAAGTCTTGGGAACGTAAAAGATAGTCTTGGGAACCCCTGAGCGACAACGACTTACGCTAATTGCACAGTATTTGTGCGAAATGGAGGTTCTATATGCGAAAAATGAAACACATCGCCCTGATATTCCTATTCGCTACTCTCGCATCTCCAACGAGGCGGAAATTAGCGTTCTTCTGTTCGGCAACCTCTCCCTGACATATGACCTGACTATTCTTACGATTCCAAGTCGCCGGAGGATATTAAAAAATACGATTTCAGTATAGAAAACGGCCTTGGATATAGTTTCTGAGATAGGAACCGACAATGAGATTTATTGTAACAGCTCTGCTCATAGCGTTTTCCGCCGCGACACCCGCGCTCGCTGTAGAGGGATATTATAAAGACCTTTTCATGGACGGCGGCGCGAGCCTCTCTTCCCGAACAACACTGCCGGCCTCAGATACGCTCGGCCTGTCCATGGAATTTCTCGCCACAAGCAGTTCGACATTCCAAAACTCTATTATGGTGGAATGCGACCACGACGTGAACGGCTATCTTCTCTATCCCGACGGCCAGCCGCGTTTCCGAACGATATACACGAACGGCGGCTCCGCCACGGGCCACGGCAATTCACTCGGCGAAGACGGACGACAGCGGATACGCGATTTTTTCAATAAGGGCGGATGCTACACCGGCTCGTGCGCCGGGGCTTTTATTGCCTCGCTGCACTATCAAAACAGCGGTATCTGGGAGGCATATTATCACATCTGGCCGGGCCGGACGGTCTCGACCGGCCTTATGGACACATACACGGGACACTCTATCGAGCCGGGCGCGGCATTGCTGGATTACTACGATTTCGGCGGGGATATGTCTATCGACAATATCTACCACAACGGCGGATGCTACGCCCGTGAAACTATCGACTGGCCGCCGGAGACGGAGATTCAGCTTCGTTACGATTATCCCGGATACACAATGGACGATAAACCGAGCTGTTGGGCATACAAGAGCGCGGACACGACGGGCAGGCTCGTTGTGATTGGCTCTCATCCCGAAGGAATATCCGGCGGCGAGCGGTTGGAACTGATGTGCGCTATGATCCGGTATGCTCTCGACGGCCGGGGCGATCCAAAAGTCAAAGGGGAATTGAGCAACGGCATAGTTCGAATTATGGACAGGGAAACCGGAGACGATGACCCGGCTTTTACGAAGATAGGCGATCTTCAGTATCACCATTTTACTGCGGAAATTCCGGAGGGCGCAACGAATTTCACAGTTACACTAATTGGCGAAACGGGTTACGATTTCAACCTCTATCTGAAAAACGGCGGATTCGCATTTGAGAGCATGACCGATTTGCTCGATACTGCCGGGGGCGGTCTTAAAATACTGACCGTGCCCTCGCCCGCTTCGGGGACGTGGTTTATCGGAGTGAAATGCGATACGACTATCGAAGCGGTCAATACCGCCGATTATTATTATTATACCGGCGCACTCGAAATTCTCGACGGTCTGGAATATCGAATATCCGCCCAATGGGATACCACTTCTATCGCCGCCGGGGAGATCGCCCATGCGACTGCATTCGCCCTCGGTCGTAACTATCCGAACCCGTTTAACGCCTCGACTACTATAGATTTCGATATCCGTTCTCCGGGCCGGGTTCGTATCGAGATTTTTTCCTCCGACGGCAGACTTGTGCGAACCCTTTCGGAGGGCCATTTCGATTCCGGCAGCCACAGCGTGGTTTGGAATTCCAACAACAACTCCGGAGCACCAGCTCCCTCTGGAATATATATGATCCGTATGACCGCGTCGGCCAATACCGCATCGCGCAAAATACTTCTTATTCGTTAGCCATGCGGAGCGTAACGGGCGACGCTCCATGTCGAGGGAGGAAGATGAAGCAGAGTGTCGAAGCGCGTTTAAAATTTGCCCGGCACGCGAAAGCGGTCGAACCGGAAAAACCTATTGAATAAGAACTCGAAATAGTTAAATTTAAACCAAAGTTACCTGTAAGCTGAAACTCAACCCGGAAAAGGAGAATCAAATGAAACGATTACTAACCCGTTTTCTGTTCGTTCTGCTGATTTTTGTTCCGTTGTTCATGAGCTGCGATTGCGGCAACGATCCCGAACCGGAGATCATCGACCCGACTGTGGCCATTCGATCTTCGAGTTCGACTATGCTCGTCGGCGAAATTATCGAGGCGGACCTCTCGATAAAGGCCGTTCCCGAAGTCGCAGGGGTAGGCGTGAAGCTGACCTACGACCCATACAAACTCGAAGTTGTCACTATCACCCGCGACGACGACTGGCTGACTTCCGGGGGCGGCACTGTCCAGCAGATGGAGCTTACCACCGATAACGAAGGGGGCTTCGTGAAGATCGTCCTGGCGGTATTCCCGACGACGAACTCGGTCGGCGACGAAGAGGACGTCTATCATAAGATCGCCGATATTCGAGTCAAAGCTCTATCCGCCGGCTCGGCTTCGATGACCGTATCGATCGATAACGCCGCCGACAGCGATCTCGGTATATTCAAGGCAAACGGCAACCTCTGGACCGATATTATAAAAGAGAACCTGTCGCTGTCCGTAACCACTTCCAAATAATGGGGGCTGAAATGAAAAAGATATTAGGATTACTGCTTTTCGTCCTGATTTTATCGGCATTCGGTAAAGTCGCGGAGCCTTTCGAGGCTCAGGACACAATTCGCAACTCGTTCATCAAAGTGGCGTGCGGTAACAACGGCCGTTTCACAATCGGGACCGCCGACGGTCGCAAGCTGCTTTTCGGTTTCCCCGGCGAAGGTTCGACCAGCCACACGAACCTGATTGTCGATACGGATACTCTCGGTTTCGGAAACTGGACGACATGGGGAATAGCCGGCACGATCACCGACTCACTTCACATAGACGGCGGCGATCTCGTGATGACCTTCTCCCACGCCGACGTCGATATTACGCAGAGGTTGAGCATCGTCGAGGGGGCATCCACCGGCAACGACGACACAATATTGATAGAGTATTATTTTTACAACGGTCATACATCCAGCCGGAGCGTCGGGTTACTCCTCGAAATGGACACCCAGATTAATTACAACGACGCCGCCGAGATCTCGACCTCTTTCGGTTATACCGGGAATGAACAGGATTTCGCCTCACCGGGTATTCCGCAATACTGGCAGGCGTTCGAGGTATCGCCGACTCAAGCGGGATCTTTGCTGGTCGGTCAGGGAACCCTTATCGGAACGAACGCGGTTATGCCCGACCGGTTCTGTCTCGGGCCATGGGGGACATACGCCGGCGTCAAATGGAATTACACAAGCGGCACCGGTTCCTACGGCGACTCGGCGGTGCTCCTCTGGTGGTATCCGGTTGTTATTTCGCCGGGCGGCAGCTATCGCGTGGCTACGCTTTACGGCATCGGCGCGGGGAGCGTCGCCTACGGTGACCTGGCGTTGAATATAACCGCGCCGTTGTCTCTCACTGTCGATTCGATAGCGGGCGAATACACGCCGAACCCCTTTTCGATCAATTGTCTCGTAACCAACACAACATCGGCCACGGTCGATGGCATAACCGCCATGATAAGCCTTCCCGCAGGTTTGAGCCTCGCGTCCGGCGAGACCGCGACCAAAGATGTCAGCCCGTCATCCCTCGGCGCGAGCCAAACCGGAAGCGTGTCGTGGGACGTGGTAGCCGCAACAAGGTCATCCGAAGCCACACTCGAATATACTGTAACCGCGAACGGCGGCGGATACTCGAACGATATCGACAGGAACATAACGATACCGGCGCTCGAAGCCCCGACGACCATCCGCGATCTGAGCATCGATCTTATGTCGATATCCACCGGCGATTATCCATATATAACTCTTTTCGTAACCGTTATCGACTCCGTAACGAACCCGCTTCTGACAATTGCTGGCCTCGACGAATCGAATTTCGATATCTGGGAGGACGCCGTAAGTATCACGGATTTTACGGTGGAATACCACGCGATGGTCGATGAAGGTGTGCGTAGCGCTGTTTCCGAAGACGGCCCCATCGATATGGTAATGATGTTCGATGTTTCGAGCTATATGGAAACTTACGACACACTGAAAAACGTGTTTATGGAACTAATCCCCATGCTTGCGGATTCTATCGATAGGGAGTTCAAGATCGCTCTGATTACTTTCACCGACGAGGTGAAGTCGATAAACGATTTTACGGACGATGTTGACGAAGCTCGCGGGTGGGTCGAAACCGTTCTCGAAAGTTCGACCGATTCTCCGGCCCAGACCAATGGCCTCGAAGCGATGTCGCGTATAACCGATCTGCTCTGGTCGGATGGTTCGCAGAGAATTATGCTCTATATCTCGGCGCATCCGTTCGCCACGGGCGGCGGATATACGATTGCGGGGACTATCGACATGCTCGAGAGTATGAGCATTGTTCCTATTATTATGGGACCGGACAACGCGGATATGCGGATGCTGGCCGACAGCGCCGGCGGGTCTTTCGTGGACATCGAAGTCCTGAACACAATACTCGATAGTCTGGGAAACTATATGGACAGCGATTTCGGACAATACGAGATAACCTATCAAACCCCGGACCCGGCTGCGGACGGCAGCTGGCGCGATGTCGAAATCGAAGGTTCGCTCACGGTCGAAGAATCGACCTATACCGATTCTGATTTCGGCGGCTACTATGCGCCGTCGAACTCCGGCTTCTATTTTTCGCCGGAGACCACATATACCCGCGACGGTTACGCTTTCCGAGTGGATGTCGAGGCGGGCGCGATGATGAACCTGTTCGACGTTCACTTTATCGCAAATTTCGACCCGGCCAAGCTCGACCTCGATTCGACGATCGTCGGCGAGTTCCTCGCGAGGGATGCTTCCTCGCCATTGAGGATGATCACGTCCGGTTCCGGCAATGTCGATGTGTCGATTACGAGGAACGGCAGTCTGCTCGGCGTGGACGGTTCCGGCACCATCGCCTCGCTGTTTTTCACCGTTATCGCGCCGGACCCGACGAGCATGCTCGATTTCGGGCAGGTCGAGGTTCGCGATCCCGATTTCGCCGATGTCCCGACGCTGGTCGATAGTTTCGCTTATATCCTGTATCTCACAGGCAGCGGCAGCGGAACTCCCGGCGACTCCACCGATTGTATGTTGTGCGATTTCGACTGCGACGGTGATATCGACACGCGCGATTTCGTTCTTCTCGGCGGATACTGGCAGCCCGCGAATAGCTCCCCCGGCGACGTCGGCCCCGGATCGGGGATGGCGCCAACAATCCTGCCCTCTCCCGACGGCGTCGTGAATTTCGAGGACCTGTTCGTGTTCAGCCGGATG
>DAOWNU010000128.1 GCA_030642425.1 bacterium
GTGCGGAGGCTGCCACAAAAGGGGCATCGTTTTTTTTCGTTCTTCTCATGACACGAAGATAACTCTCTATAACTCGTTTGTAAACAAGTCATTAGGCCTCAATTGAGACCCAATTATTGCAACGCACCCTAAATCCGAATATATAATGTTAAAAAAAGAAATTGCAAGGAAAAAGGGCGGCTTTTCTCAAAGCCGCCCTTTGTCAGGAAAGGAGAATGAGAGAAATTATTAGCGCATCCTGACCGCGCGTTCGATAACCTCGTAGGTCTCGCCTTCCTCGTCGGTGGCGATTACCTTGTAGATGTATGTGCCGTTGGCGATCTGGTCGCCGCGGGAATCTGTGCCGTCCCAGCCGTAGGAATTATAGCCGACCGAACTCGGGCACATCTCGAACAAACGAACCGATCTTCCGCGAACCGTGAATACCCGTATCTCGACGTCGGTCATCGGCTTGCCGAGAATATAGGTGAACTCGGTGTAGTCCTTGAACGGGTTCGGGAAATTGACCACCTGACGGATCGGCTTGCCGCCGCCGGTAATCAGTTCGAGCGTAGTAACGTTGTTATCCTCCTTGAGTTCGCCCAGAATGCTGTCCGGATCGACAATAACATAGAGCAGATGATAATCCTCTGTTATCTCGAACGGCACGCTCACGATCTCGGAGCCATCGGCCGGGTTGAGTTCCACGATTATCTGGTCCGTGCCGATCTGCTCCTCGCCGTCGAAGAAGCGCACGACAACGTTCTTTGCGGTCGTGTTGCCGTCGATACGCACCGTGGCGTTCAGCGTGATATCGTCGCCCACCGCGGCCTCGGGGTTGGAGCTAATCAGGTCGCCGTCCTCGAAGAATAGATCGACGCCGTAGTAAATGGTGTCCGGGTTTTCGGGACGATAGCGAACGTCGGGCAGAATCTCGCCGTCGGGGCCGGTCTCTGTGAACTCGACCGCGAAGGCGTAGAACAGGCGAAGCAGATCGTCGCCCTCGGTGATATTCACATCGAGATAGATCGGAATGGTGCGCTCATTTCCCGGCGGGATATGCGCAAAGTCCGGCCAGCGCACGGTTTTTGACGATGATATATAATCGAATGGATAAGTGCTGTCGGCGCCTCCGAATTCGGCGTCGGCGCCCACCTGTCCCTCGATTGCGATATCGTAAGCGATGTCGTTCCCGATATTGGTCGCGACAAGCTCGATTATCATCTCGTTCTGTCCTTGATTGAGATAGTAGAATCCGTCATCGCCGACATCGACACCGTTGACAACGCTAACTCTTTTCTGTAGGCGCATTTTTGCCCCGCGTGCGGCAACGAATATCGTGGATGTCGAGACGAACCTGTCGATGCCCATGAAATCGTCGTAATGAAGACCGGCTCCGAAATCGAGCGGGAGATCGTCCATGGGCGCGGGAGCGTCCACTTCCGCGAGCGCGCCGATCCAGAAATTATCGACCCAGACGCTCGGCGGCCACGGGGATGCGACCGCTGCGGGCAGCGGTGTGGTCATATCCGAACCCGCGACGACCGCGCCTGTCGGAGAGAGTGTTGACCAGTTCGCGAATGTCGGCTGGCTGTAGCTCCAGCGAACGTCGTTCGCAGGATCGACAATATCGACATAGCCGCGCAGTTCGGTCGAGAATTCGGTCAGATCGGCCTCACCACAGACCATATAGGCCGGTTCGATTATCGGGCCGCCGACGCCGTCCCTGCGGACAATCGCGAATCTCGCCGCCGGGACGTCCACAAATACCGGCGTTCCGGGGCCGGATTCGTCGTAGTGGCGTTCGTAGGCGCTGAGTTTGAGCGGAACCTCATAGACGCCCACCGGCAGGTTCGGATCGAGCTGGATATGCCAGATATAATACGCCCTGCGCGAAGACTGTATCTCCGGTATCGTTGTGCTTGCGTCCGCTTCACCGACCTGGAACAGCACCTCGTCCGCGCTGGGATTGAAGCGCCATCCGGCGGTGAACGTCCTCGGATCGTCGCCGGAAACGACGTGCGGTTCGCCGAGCGAGTCGAACGTTACATGCTGGGGCACGAACGGCCTCGGGTAACAGCCATACCACAAGAACGGCACACATGTGGGTATTCCGGAAAGATCGGGCACGATCCTTGTGTTATACCAATGGTTGCCGGAGTTGTTATCGACCTCGACAATGAACTGCACGAACGCGCCGGTTTCGGTTTTTGGATAGCCGGCGTCGCCGAGCGGTGTGCCGGTCTCGGCCCAGGGGAGTGCGGTTACGGTGGCCGCCTGTGTCAACGGGTCGATACGCGCCATCCAGTAGTGGTCGGGTTCGAGCAGGCTCGCCGGATCGCGGCCCCCGACATGAGTTGTCAGGGAAACCTTGCCGTAGCCCGTGCCGTCGAGATAGGGATCGAACATAATATCGAATATTTTCGGCTCGTCCCATTCGGCGATCCGCCAGCGGAGAAGAACCGTATCCGGGTGCAGCGGAACGACAGTGGGCGTGGCGTTGCGGCTCGCGATACCGACACTGTGTCCCTTTGCGAACGCGAACTGCGCGTGCGACCATTGGACCCAGGGCGATCCGCCAAAAATCTCCTCGTTGACCAGCCAGACGCCCTTGTTAATCTCGGCGGGGCCTTCATAGCCGTGGCCTGTATATATAACATGAACTTTCAGGCGCGTTTCGCCGAGATGCTCGCACAGGTCGTCGCCATAGGAGCTGTCCGCGCCGGGGAACCAGCCGATATGCGGATGGGCCAGGTCGCCCTCTATCGGGGTCGTCGTGTCCCACGGACTCACTGCCCAGATAAGCTCCGCGTCCTCGCCGTCGCCGGGAGGCCAAATATCGTGAAGATAGCCGGTCGAGCTTACGAATCGGTCGCCCTGATCGTCGTCCCAGTCGTCGATGCCGTCGAAATTGTCGTCGTCCAGGGCCGGTGGGATAAGGATTTGAGGAATAAGGATTTCCCATTTGAATGGAAACTCGAACACCAATACTTCGTCGCCAACGTCGGGGAAACCGACGAGATAGGGCCAAAAGCCCTCGATTAGCGCGCCGATATCGATATCGCCAGCCGCGTCGCGCGGAAGATCGATATGGTATCCGCCGATTCCCTTCGGAATCTCCTGAACCATATATCCGACAACACCGTCGCCGAAGCCGTCGGGCATTGGTGAGCTTCTGAACCAACCGCTTCCTTCGCTGTCATAATCGAAATCGAATTCGCCGTGATCCTGTCCGACAACTTTCAGCCAGTAGCGGCTGTATTCGGTGCTCGCGCATAGCTCGAACGTTATATCCGCCTCGCCGTATTTGGGAAGGTATTGCATCTGAGCGCCTGTGGTTGGGTCGGTTATCTCGTATGTGCTGCTAATATACTCGAACTGAAGCGGGTTAGGCAGCGGTGTGTAATAGGTATAGCTAACACGAATCGGCGTCTTTTTCTCCTTGCCCCAGATAGTTTCATACTCGATCCAGCTATAATTGCTCGAATCGCACTGGGGGTCGGTCATCGTGGGTTCATGCCCGCCGAGATTTAGCACCGCGATATATTCGCGCCTTGGCCAGGGGACATGTCCGACCTCGATAGCGTCGGGATCGGGGACGGTTTCGCCGTCGTCCAGGAACACGAAGCCCTCATAAGCGCCGAAATGCACATATACAAGCCGCTTCCAGACTATTTCGCCGGAGATCGAGTCCGCCTCCATCCAGTGTTCCCAATTTGCGTAATAATAAGGAACGTCGCCGATTTCCGGGATCGTATCGACATCGACAATAAGGCTTCCTGCGGCCTCCGCGGCGCCGAGAGCCATGCCCACCAGCGGCGGCGGGTCGATCCAGAGTTCCCAGCTCGCGTAGGGGTCATACCAGCCGTAGCCGGGGAACGGATCGATATTGTGAGTCCACTCGCAGCGTATCGCGCGGATAAGATCGCCCGGATCATCGACCTCGAAAACGCCGTCGTCGTCCGAATCCACCGGATGAATGCCGTCGTGGTCGATGTCCTCATATTCGTCCGTCCAGGGGTTGAGCCAGTAAATCTCCACAACGGTGAACGAGCCGTAATTGTCGGGCTGAGGATGCATAGTTATAACATCGAGCCAGGCGTCGGGGTCGCCGTCGCCGTCCAGATCGCGGAAAATCTCCGTCGGATCTACCTCTCCGTTCATATTAAGGTCCCAATCGCCACGCAGAACATCGACAAACTTCCCGCCCGGCGTGCGAATAATCGGGACGGTCATCGGATCGACCCAGTAGATCGGGACGTCCAGCGGGATATATTGGACATATTTCGTGTGAAGACCGGCGGTTCTCTCCTTGTTCTCGAATATCGTGAACATCTTGAACGGCTGAAAATACTCGCCGAGAATATTTTTCCAGTTCAGGTCGGTATCGGCGACAATATCCGCCTCGAACAGATAGCGGACTTTTATGCTGTTGCGATATGTCGAGCGTGTCGAAGCGTCGTCGGGGTCGGTGAAATACATGATACTCGAAGAGACATAACCATATCCCTTGTTTCTATCGTAGAGATAATCCTCGAGATCGTCCCATGCCGGATCGCCCTCGGGAGGCGTGCCGATGCGATAGGTGATAATTACTTCGCCGCCAGCCGGAATCGTTCCCAGATCGTAAGTAAGATAAGGATAGGAAACTGTCGGCGATGGGCCGCTAATCGTGGTTACATAGTCGTAGAAAGTAACAAGTTCCTCGACCACGCTGACATTCGTAATCGGGACGTCCCAAGTATTGCGGACCCGCAGTGTAACCTCGAATGTCTCTCTCGTATCGACCGGCAGGGCGATAGGCGCCACGTCGGAAGAGTCGATATCCGCGCCGGTGAGGAGGCTCCGAACGTTCACGACCTTTTCGGAAAAAGCCGAGAGAATCGCGTTCATGCTCCACTGCCATTGATTCGGGTCGCCGAGGCTGGGGATCATCGCGCCGGTAGTGGGCATTCCGGCGTTGATCAAAACTCTGCCGCCGCCGACCGACACCTGTGCGACAAGCGCTTTGCCGACATCGCTGCCGTCCCAGCTCGATTCGATAGCGAGGATCGTGTCCATTCCGGGGACGTTGAGAGTTGGTCCGAGGACGGTATAGACGCCCGGAGAGGAAATATCGAAACCGACGGGATGGCGTGGATTGCGAACTTCGACGTCGCAGAATCCCGTAACCCCGCCCTCGACCGGATCGTCGAGATCGATACTGCCCGTCGGCAAGATGCCGTAGGCTTCAAGAACATACGCGCCGTTGCCCTCGCAATAGATAGTCCCGCCGGAGGAAAGAAAACCGCCGAGCACGAGGCCGACATCCGGATAGCGGGAGGCCATCTCATCGATATACACGCCGAGTGAGCCGGGCGCGGTCATGAACGCCGGTATGATAACCAGTTTAGTTCGCCATGAGAAATCGATTAGTTCGGAATCTATCACGGTAGCAACGAAGTTTCCCGAAGTTCCGAATCTGTTGAAAATGTCGATGAAATATGGGTATTGCCATGTCGAACTAACGCCGAGAGGGTCGAGGACGCTGCTTTTCAGTATGGCCACGGACTCATCGCCCGGCAGCGTGATAGAATATGAAGCGGGGAATGCTGTCGCCGAATATGCGGGGCCGGAGCTATGGTCGAAAGGCCTTCCGCCGCTCAGTGTGTCCGGCCAGAAGAAATAGCCGGCGAACCCGCCTTGCGCGCTCCATAGTATAGGTATTTCGCCGTATTCGGTCGCCAGCGACGGGTCGTAATTGCCAAAACCTTTCCAGCTAACCGCTCCCCTTGTGGTAACAAAGTCATACGCCGCAATATTTTCCGATTGGGTAGCGTCTGTGGGGATCAGTGTCAGGTCGGCTTGAACGGCGGAAACAAGAATAGCCACCGTAAAAAAGGCGACTATTAATATAAACGTTTGCCGTGCCATTTGGAACCTCCAATTGGCCGCGGCCACGAACTCAATCTTTTCTCCACACTCAATATACGAAAGATTTTCCAAATTGCAACAAAAAAAATAATTTTTTTTTATTTCTTATCTTTTTTATTTCTTATCTTCTCAGGTTTCTTCTCAGACCCTTTTAAAAAGAGTAAAAAACTACATTTCAGGTTATCGGATAAAGAACCGTTGCAAAATATCAAATATCGGGTGCGTTGCAATAAGTGGGTCTCGAATGAGGCCTAATGAATTACTTGCAAATAAGTTATAAAGAGTTATATTCGTGTCATGAGAAGAACAAAAAAAAACGATGTCCCTTTTGTGACAGCCTCCGCACCAAGCGCAAA
>DAOWNU010000458.1 GCA_030642425.1 bacterium
GCGCGTTTCACCATGTCCGCGGTGAGGTTCGTCGGTAGGGGCAATTCATGAATTGCCCCTACCGAATCGTTCGGCGGGTCCAATATCACCATCGTGGCCGGTTGCGCGCCGCCGTGCAATGCTATTTCCCACAACTACGCGTTGAGATATTGCGGTTTGGGCGGTAATAGCCGCAGTCGGCCGAGCCGACAGTCGACTTGCTCAACGGGTTTTGCCCGATTCGCTTCTGTTGTCGAAATATTCTGCCAAGAAAATCCGGCCGACAGAATGGAGGCCTGCGAAGACCCACGCAAATAGTAATTTCTTGGCAAAATTTTCTGGTCGGAGCCGTCTGCTGTCGGCCATGCCGACCATCGGCAGGAGCGTTATCATCGTTTCGCCGTTGTAACCCGGGAAATCCCGATATTCCACACAAGCTTGCTTTTTGTCATGCAGGTTATCGAACATCGCCTCGAATTTCGGAAACTCGAACTCGTCGAGATTGATGATAACTTTATTTTCTTCAATGGTAATTTTCATGCTAAAAATATTGTGTGTCGTATTATGTATGGCAAATGAAAAAAGACTTTTCAATAAAATAAAGTGTGATGGCTCTGAAACGGCTTTGGTGATTGGGGGACGGTAGGGTGAGTGGGGGCGCTGGCGCGCAATTTGCCCTAAGCAAATTTCGTGACAGCGCGGAAGGGGCGGGGGATTCAAGCGGAAATCGTGCAATCCTTGCAAATAAACCGCCTGGGCGCAAAATCTGTCGGAGATTTGACGGGCTATTTCCCTATTGTAGCGACGCCGACCTTGCCGAACATTTTAACAGTGAACGGCTTTTCGCGCCGGACATGGACGAGAAAATTCGTTCGGCGACGGACAGGTTGAGACGCGAGCCATTTCCAATCGATAAAATCGGTTTTAGATCCGAATGGAACGTTGAAATATCCGGCGCTGATGGCGACTAAATTGTGGAAAAAGTGCGTTCCCTGCGAGGCGTCTACGACAAAGCCTTCGAGTCCGGCTTCGACGATCACTTTCGCCTTGTCGATATTCGACCAGCGAACCGGTATTCCGAGGAATCTGTCGCGGGAACCCCAGCGGCCGGGGCCGATAAGTATATATTCCCGCCCCTCCTCGCGCATCTTTAAATTGATGGCTTTTATCTCTTCGAGAATCTCGATAGTTTTAAGGTTATCAAATTTTTCCGGATCAACATAAATGATATCGCGCAATTCGTTAAAGATACCGTTACCCATGGCCTCTTCGGTATAGAGCAATAGTTCTTTTTTGTCGATTCCGCTTTCGAGCTTGATAATCTCGCCGCCCGAAACCGCCAGCGGGCGAATCTGTAAGATATAAAAAATAGAATCCTTAGCGCTCGTTTCGCCGAGAGTAACAGCGAATTCGATTTCTATCGGAACCCCGAAGGCGAGCTTGCCGATCTCGAGGATTTCGTCGAGCAAATCGGCCAGTGGAATATAATCGTATTTCATAATATCGGCGAATGTCAACACACGCTGACCGGAATAACCGGGGCCTTCGCGAAATATTCTATCGGCAAAATCCCATACCGAAACGAGATGATTCAAAACGCCGTGCCCCTCGGCCTCCGAGATATCGAGCGTCGCGTATGTTACATCCTCGCCGCGACTCAAATCGAAATTCTCTGTTTTCATATCGAGTGCGTAGAATTTACGCTGCGAATTTTTCATTATCGATTCGAGTGAGAGGATATTCATTTTTGGGTATTTTGGGTAAAACCGGAATACGCGATTGCC
>DAOWNU010000101.1 GCA_030642425.1 bacterium
AAGGCAAGGTGAAAAGAACGCATCTCTCGCAATATGTCAACGCCCGGAAGACCGGCATAATCGCAATTAACATCAACGAAGGGGATAAGCTTATCGGAGTCCGCCTTGTGGAACTCCCCGATGAGAATATCATGCTGGCAACGAGGCTGGGCAAGAGCATCCGTTTCAAAGTTAATGAAGTCCGGTCGATGGGCCGAAATGCCGCCGGTGTCAACGGTATCTCGCTTCGCAAGGGGGACGAGGTGGTTGCGATGCTGAACATCCCCGACGAATCTCTGTCTATCCTGACTATTACGGAGAACGGCTACGGAAAGCGTACCAATATCGAGGAGTTCCGGCATCAGCACCGCGCCGGAGTGGGCATTTTCGGGCACAAGATATCCAAGAAAACCGGAAAGGTTGTCTCGGCGCTCGTTGTCGACGACCCTGACGAAATTATAGTAATAACTTCCAGCGGCATCCTGTTGAGAACGAAGGTAAGCGGGATCAGCACATACGGCAGGTCGACACAAGGTGTCAGGATAATTCGTCTCAGAAGCGGTCAGTTGGTTTCCAGCGTGGCGAGAGTGGTCGAAGGCGCCGAAGAGAACGGCGAGAACGAAGAGAACGAAGATGAAACGGTTCTGGATATTTAGATATTTCTCACAAGCGGCAGGTTTATCGCCCTCGGACGGAACTGGTCGGCGATAATTATCTCCGGCATTCGTTTCCTGTTTTCAAATGGCCTTCTTGCGGCGATACGCGCCAATTTTGGAAGGTTATTCGTGCGGGAAAGGTGAGCCGCAATAAGAACTTCGAGATTAGGCAGTTCCAATCTCGACAGGAAAGTGGAGGCGGCTTCGTTGGAAAGATGTCCCCTGTCGCTGGCGATTCGCTCTTTGAGAAAAACGGGATAAGGCCCCTTTATCAGCATCTCCATATCGTGGTTGAAATCCATGATAAGGGCGCGCGCGTTGTTGATAATCTCTTCGAGACCGTTGTTTGCGCGGCCAAGATCGGTGGCAAAAACGATCTCGCCTTCGCCCGCAGTTATACGAAACCCGACAGGGTCGGAGGTATCGTGTGAAATCGGGAAGGACTTAATATTGGTATTGCCGAGGGAGAATTCCGCGCCGGTTTCAAAATGTCGAACAATGGCCTTTTTTGTGTTGCCTCTGGAGGATGCGAAGGTGGGTAAATTCATATAAACCGGCACGTTGAATTTCTTGCTGTAAGTAAAGGCCCCGCCGATATGATCCTGATGTTCGTGGGTTACGAGAAGGGCGTCGATAGAACACGGATCGATCTGTCTTTGCACCAGTTCACGCGCCGCGGCGGAAGCGGAGATGCCGCAATCGATAAGAAGCTTCGTGCCATCGACTCCGACGAAAGTGCTGTTTCCCGACGAACCACTCGCAATTGATATTATTTCCATACCGTTCGACCTGTGTTAAAACGTCCATTGACTTTCGATTATAAAGATTAAAATTTAGTTTTCAAGGGTTCAATAAAAAAATTTATGATTTTCTACAAGAACGGACTTCGATTTTCATGCGCATTCTGCGGAAAGTGTTGCCGCATCAAGGACGGCTATGTCTGGCTTTCGCGCGGCGATGTCGATGCGCTGGTGGCAGGGACGGGTATTTCCGAAGAAGATTTCCGGGGAATATACACAGAAACTGTCGATGGCGCGGTCGTGCTCAAAGACTTCCCAAACGGCGACTGCATTTTTTTCGACGAGAGTATCGGATGCAAAGTTTATTCCGCCCGACCTTTGCAGTGCAGAACTTTTCCCTTCTGGCCGGAGAACTTGCGGGATGAGAACAGCTGGCGCAAGGCGGCGGAATTCTGCCCGGGGATAGGCTCCGGCGAGAAACACGATTTTGAGGAGATAATGAGAAATATCGCCTCGATGAAGGGGATGCCGGAATGAAAATTACCGAAGCGGGAAAGATAATAACGGCTTTTATCCGGGAATATATCGACGGAAATTCTCCCGGCGGCGCAGTTATCGGCCTGTCCGGCGGGCTCGATTCCGCCGTTACCGCCGCTCTCGCGGTCGAGGCGCTGGGGAGAGATAGAGTGGACGCCGTCTCGCTTCCCTATTCGACGAGCGACCCATGCAGCCAGTCCGACGCGGAGAAAATTGCAAGGCATCTCGGCATTGCACTGGAGAGCTTCGACATAACCCCCGCTGTGGACGCCATTGCGAAAAACAGGCCCGGAATCGACCGGCTGCGACTCGGAAATATCTGCGCGCGCGTCCGGATGATATATCTTTACGACATTTCTGCGGAAAGGGAAAAACTCGTCCTCGGCACCGGCAACCGGACGGAAAGGCTGCTTGGCTATTCGACATTATGGGGCGATTCGGCCTGCGCGATAGCACCGCTCGGAGATATACTAAAAACACAGGAGCGCGCGCTCGCAAGGGAAATCGGCCTTCCCGACTGGATTGTCGAAAAAACGCCCACCGCCGACCTTTGGCGGGGGCAAACCGACGAGGGCGAACTGGGAATTACATATCCCGAAGCGGACAAAATAATCCACGCCGTCTTCGACCTCGAAACGACGCGCGAAAAGCTTATCGAAGGGGGCTTTAACAAAAACTCGATAGACCTTGTTTTCGATAAATACGAAAATAGTGAATTTAAACGCCGGATGCCACCCTACCCGGAGCTTCCCGACCTAACACTCGAATTGCCATGAAAAACGCAGTAACAGAGCTACTTATTTCGGAAAGCGAAGCGATAGGCGCGCTCGTCGGTCGCATCGAGGCCCCGATATTAAAAGCCGCAGACCTTCTTTATAATTGTAAAGGGCGCGTGATTGTGATGGGGCTGGGGAAAAGCGGCTTGATAGGCCGCAAAATCGCGGCCACGTTGTCCTCGACCGGAACTTCGAGCTTCTTTATTCACGCCGCCGACGCGCTTCACGGCGACCTCGGGACGGTTACGGAACTCGACTGCGTTCTTTTTCTATCTAAAAGCGGGAATACGGGCGAAGTCTTGAGCCTGCTGCCTCCTATCAAGCGTCTGGGCGTGAGCATTATCGCCATAACTTCCGAACCGGCCTCCGAATTGGGCAAAGAGGCGGATGTCGTTCTGGATATCGGCGTATCCTCGGAGGCCGAGCCTATCGGAATCGTTCCGACAACCTCCACAACCGTTATGCTCGCTGTGGGGGACGCGCTTGCCGTGGCCCTCATGATTAGGCGCGGTTTTACGAGAGAGGCCTTTGCTCAATTTCACCCGGGGGGAAATCTCGGGCATCTGCTGCGCCACGTCTCGGAGGTTATGCACACCGGCAAGGCTGTCCCGATAGTCGGCCCGGAAGCCACGGTGCTCGAGGGCATTGTGGTGATGAGCGCCGAGCGGCTCGGGCATGTGATAGTCGCAGGGGAAAATCGCGTTATCGGCATTTTCTCCGACGGCGACCTGCGAAGAATGCTGCAGGCTCATCCGCACGAGGATGTCGTGGGCATGCCCATTATCGATTTCTGCACGCGGAACCCAAAAGTAATCGGCCCGGATGCTATTGTAGAAGAGGCTATCCGAATGATGGAAACGAGCAAGATAAGCGCCTTGCCCGTTGTGGAACGGGACAAATTACTCGGCCTTGTGCATCTTCACGACCTGCTGGAAAACAAGGTGGTATAGGGCCTCGAACAAATTATCGACAATCACGAATGTCCATTAGAAAATCCCTCATAAAAGACGCCCTGCTCTACGGCGTGGGCGACACGTTGACCAAAGCGATAGCGTTTCTGCTCATCCCCCTCTACACGAATATTCTTTCCACCGCGGAATACGGCGTGTATCAACTTATCGTGCTGTTCATCACGGTATCGATGGTTCTCGGGATGAGCGGCATGAACGTAGCGCTTTTCAAGCATTTCGTAACGTCCGAGGACGAGCATTCCCGAAAAATACTTTTCACCGCCACAATGCTCTGGGTGATAGTGAGTTCCTCGCTGATTATCGGGATAACATATCTTATCGGGCGGCCGCTTTCCGAAGTCCTCACCGGCACATCGGAGCGGGGCGGATTGATCGGCCTTGCCGCAATCAACGCCGGATTGGAAACGCTCCTTCTGGTCTCGCTGCTCATTTTTCGGATGGAGAAACGTCCCGTAAAATATGTTACGTTCACGCTTATAAAGATCATTCTTATTGTTATCGGGAATATCGTTCTGCTGAAATATATGGGCATGGGCGTGCCGGGCATTCTGCTTGCCGGTATCGCCGCCGACTTGATAATCCTCGGCCCGATATTATGGCGCGTGGGGCGTTATCTGACCTGGCCGGTTCCGTTCAAATATATCACTTCTATGCTTGCCTGGGGGGCGCCGTTCATCCCGGCCTCGCTCGCGACAGTTATATTAACACTGTCGGACAGGCTGCTCCTCCGATATATGGTGGGATTCGAGTCGGCGGGGATTTACTCCGTGGGATACAAGCTGGCCGGAATTGTGTTCCTGATATACACGGCCTTTCGATTCGCGTGGGGGCCGTATATGTTCGAGTTGGCCCGCGGAACCGACGCCGGGAGAACATACCCACGAGTTCTGCTGCCATTGATAGCGTTTCTCGGTATATGCAGCGTGGGTTTGACCGCAATCTCCCCCGAACTGTTCAATTTTTTCGTGGGAGAAGCCTACCACGCCGGAAGGGCGGTTCTTATTCCTATATCTCTCGCGGCGCTTTTCGATGCCATGAGCCTCTTTTTCGGCGCCGGGATGCAGACGCGCGACCGCACGATATATGTCCCTGCGGTGACGGGCTTCGCGGCGGTGATCAACATTCTGCTGAATATCTGGCTTATCCCGAAATTCGGCTTTATGGGCGCGGCATGGGCCACGCTAATATCTTATATCGCGTTGGCATACATGAGCTTCCGGCTCGGGAACCCGCTTATGCCTGTGCGTTACCCCTGGCCGAAGATTGCCGCTATCGTAATTATAGCTTCCGCGGGCCTCGCACTGGTCTGGTTTATCGAGCCGCTTATTTCCCGTCTCGGAGTAACACTCGCCGCCGGAGCGTTGCTGTGGTATATTTCCGGTGGAATTGGGGCAAGGTTCCCATCCCAGAGATGAAACGAAAGGATAAAGACTATTATCCAAATCGAAAAAGATAACAGACTCGAATTCATTCGCGGGATATTCAAAACCCGTCTCGATTGCGGCAAAAGCATCCTCGAAATAACCGAGTTCGACGGCATCGCATACTGGTGGAATGTCAATTTTCTTTTCAATATGCACGTCCTCGGCCTGTTCGACCGCTCCGGCGATTTCCACCGGCCCTCGCGCACGCGACGCGCGTTGAAAAACGCCTATCGATTTGCCTTCGATCCACTTTTCAAAGGGTTGCTGAAAATCATCGACCGAAATGGCCGCGAGGGCGATTCATCCCTGCCACGTGTAATATATATTACGCGCCGCAAGTGGCGAATGCTCCGCGATTATGAAACGGGGAAACTCGTCGAGTCCGATTTTGTTTTCGACCCGGTTGTTACGCGCCTTAAAAGGCGATTCGATTTCCTCGGCGTCTATTATCTGGAGAGCCTGAGCCTTCGCAAAAACCTCGGCGTCTTTAAGAATAAAAGGGGAAATGCCCGCCTTCGCACAAAGCCGCTGAACCTTTACTGGAGCAAATCCGTTCGCAAAGCGGAGAGACTCGGTCGAAATAAGCTCCGTCGCGCATGGAAAATGATTATCAACGACAGCAAGCTGCGCGAGCTATGCAAATTCGAGAATACCGACTACTACGCGCCGATATTGAATCATCTGGAATACTGCTTTCTCGACCTAATACCGATGTCTATCCGCATCGAAGCGCTGGGCGAAAATATGCTGTCTGAAGAAAAGGCCGACATCGTCCTCCTCGAATACGAATACGGCCCGGCCCGCAAAAGCCTCGGCGTGCTTGCCCCGCGAAAGCTCGGCCTGCCCTCGGTCGCGCTTCAACACGGCAACATCTTCCCGGCACATCCCGGCTATTTCTATCATGAGGACGAGATTTTTTCAAAGGGCGAATTCAACGCGCCGTTATGTCATTTGCCCGATATAACGTGCGTCTATGGTGAGGCCTGCAGGCGCATACTCGTCGAGCAATGCGGATATCCGGCTGAAAGCGTCGCGGTTACCGGCCAGCCGAGATATGACATCTTCTATCGCGCCGGTGAACTCTTCTCAAAATCCGATTTTCGGAAAAAGCATTCTATCAAAACTAAAAACCGAATAATCCTGTGGACAACGCAATCGCAGGGTTTGAGCGACGACGAAAATCTTCAAAATATCGAGGCCGTCGCGGGCGCGCTGAAAGAGATCGAAAATGTTACGCTTGTTGTGAAACAGCACCCCAACGAGGGCGAAAAACACGCACGAATG
The DNA here is from genome assembly GCA_030642425.1 of bacterium. Classification (GTDB taxonomy): domain Bacteria; phylum UBP14; class UBA6098; order UBA6098; family UBA6098; genus DAOWNU01. The sequence continues at coordinate 6,368 of DAOWNU010000101.1, forward strand.
ATACGCGAGCGCCTCGATATACCGGGGATCGATCTGAGAATGGCCCCGCGCGATTCCGACACATTCGAGCAGCTCTACGCCTGCGATCTGATGATCACAAAATTCTCGACAACCGCCACCGAGGCGGTCGCGCTCGGCAAACCGGTTCTCATACTCAATCTAAGCGGGGAAGTGGACAGGGTCGGCTATGTCGAAGAGGGCGTGGCGCTCGGTGTGTATCGTGCGGAAGACCTGCGCGGAGCTATCGCCGCGCTTCTCGAAAGCGATTCTCAGCTTACCGGCAATCGCCGCGAGTATATCGAGAGCCACATCTTTTACATCGACGGCAAATCGGCGGACAGAGTCGGCGATGTTATAAATCAATTCAAAATGCAAAATTGAGATTGCTGATAATCGCTTTATATTGACAGCCAATACGGTCAAGATGACCTGACGCCTGACACGGTTTATTCCCCGATAAATTGCACGCCTGAGACCGTGCCAGCGCTTCATCTCGC
>DAOWNU010000346.1 GCA_030642425.1 bacterium
AAAATGATCAATTAGCAATTAGCAATGCAAAATTGGTCGGCAATGCCGACGGATGCTTATGCCCCACCACACCACTCCCCTGGATTCCGGGTCAAGCCCAGAATGACAGTATTATTGTCGAGCGATATGCTACGTCTATTGTTTGAATCGTAAAACATAAAAAAGCAGCGAAATGGCGCAAAAGGCCGTGGTTGAGCCGGGGCGGAGGCCTCTCGGTTGCGGGCGGAGGCCTTCCGGTTGCGGGCGGAGGCCTCTCGGTCTCAGGCGGAAGGCTTCAGGCCGGGGCGAAGGCCTTCCGGTCTCAGGCGGAGGCCTTCCGGTTACGGGCGGATGTCTCCCGGTCTCAGGCGGAGGTATTCCGGTCTCGGGCGGAGGCCTCCCGGTCTCAGGCGAAGGTATTCCGGTCTCGGGCGGAAGCCTTTCGGTTACGGGCGGAGGGCTCTCGACGACGTCCTTTTCGGTAACGAGCACTGTTTTTTTGAGCTTTATCGGTGAAAATCTCACAAGGAGGGCGTAAAAATGTCTATGCACACGAGAAAAAATGATCAATTAGCAATTAGCAATGCAAAATTGGTCGGCAATGCCGACGGATGCTTATGCCCCACCACACCACTCCCCTGGATTCCGGGTCAAGCCCGGAATGACAGTATTATTGTCGAGCAATATGCTACGCCTATTGTTGTGCGGAATTATACATTATACATTCTCCACTAATATGCCCATATTATGTGCGCGCCGCTTATTTGGTGTGCAATCCGGTTCGATGTCCAATATAGCTATCATACTGTTTATCAATAACTTAACTGTTTGGCACGGGATATGTATAATCCCAAACAAAAGGGAGTGCAGAAATGAAAAGAAAAATCACAACAATAACACTACTCGCTCTGGCGATAATAATCCTGACCGGCGGATGCTACACGCAGATCAAACTCACAAAAACTACCGCAAAATCCGCCGCGCAATGGGAAGATCGCAATTGTTTCGACCGCAGACATCACAACCCATGCTACTGGTGTTCGAGCTGGAACTACTACTATTATTACCCCTGGTGGCTCGACCAGATTTACTGGTGGGAGCATTACTCGGACGAGCCGGAAGATGAGATAGAAATCCGCAGGGAGCGCACGCAGCGAAGGCGCGGACTGGGCGACACGATGGACGCGATAATCCGTGGATTCGATTCGCTCGACGACGACGGCGACGACGTCCCGGACCGCGAAAATCCCGGCGATGGCGATAACGGAAGCGACGACGATACCGACAATGAACAAAATCGGCCCGCGCGCAGGCGGGGTATCGAATAGAAAGGACGATCATGAGAAAAGAAATCCTGCTGGCCATAATCCTCATCCCAACCCTCGGATTCGCACAGATACTCGGCTCCGGCGATTATGCCGACCCGATATTCGCCGCCGACAGGCATCTGCCGATGGGCATCCGCTCGGCGGGAATGGGCGGCACGGGCGTGGCCTCGACCGAAGATTTCAGCGGAATATTCTACAATCCCGCGAATCTCGCCTATATCTATCGTTTCGAGCTGAGCGGCGCGCTTCACTTCGACGCCCTGAGCTACGACAGCGATTTCGAGGGCAGCGCTAAAAACGGCTCGGACAGCTATATCAAACTGCAGAGTCTCGGCGGAGTGATACCGGTGCCGACCACACGCGGCGGGCTTGCCTTCGGGCTGGGTTTCACACGCACGAACAGCTTCGACCGGCGCATACGTTTCTCGGGAACCGGCGAGGATGGCCTCATATATGAAGGCGACGAGTCGGTCAAGGGCGGGCTTGGAAAATTCAGCCTCGGCGCGGGAATGCAGGTCTCCCCCTTCGCCTCGCTCGGCATGAGTGTCGATCTCTACGGCGGCGGCGAACGATATAGCTGGTATCTCGACGTGACGAACCCCGGCGGCTCCGATTGGCCGGATTCTGTCGAGGAGAAAATATATGTGGACGATATCCGCAGCGAATACACGGGTGTCGGCGCGCGTTTCGGGATGCTTCTCGTCCCGATAAAATATGCGCAAATCGGGGCTTATATCGCCACGCCGACCTCGATATATATCGATCAGGACGCGGTTCAGCGTTTCGACTCGCTCACTACTGGCTGGGAAACCTACGAGGAAAATTTTAGTTATTTCGAGACTATCGAGGTCATCCTGCCCTGGAAATTCGGCGCGGGTATCGCGATTCGCCCGACCGACTGGCTGCTCTTCTCCGGCGACGCCGAGTTCGTGGACTGGCGCCAACTCGAATACGACGAACCCGCCGAACTGCTCTATCAGAACCGCCTGATGGACGATTCCTATCGCTCTACACTCCGATGGTCCGCGGGCGGAGAGGTAACGATACCTATCGCCGCGCTGAGGCTTCGCGGCGGTTTCTCGCAGGAGCCTATCGCATACACGGTTCAGGGGGACAACCGCAACCGGAACACGATATCCGGCGGTTTCGGAGTTCTAATCGGCGAGCTTATGACTCTCGACGCCGCGCTTCAATTTTCGGATTGGGATGTCGAGGGGACGCGCCTGAACGAAAGCTACGATCTCGCGCGTATCTGGATGGGCCTTTCATATAGATTTTAGGTGAATATGTCGAACAAAACAACATTATTCAAAGGAGTCATTGTGAAAATGACAGTTTTACTCACGGCGATAATCCTTATCGCGGGCTGCGCCGGCGCAGACACCGCCCAGCATAGGGGAAATCTCGCATCCGTGAAAGTGATCGCCGACCACGGAAATATCCGCTCCGCCTACAAGGACGGCAACACATTTTTTTCCGCACCTATCGGCGAGGAATACACGATAGTAGTCCGCAACCTGACCGGCAGGCGTATCGTGGCGATCCCCACTGTCGACGGCCTGAACGTAATCGACCGCAGCAAAGGCCGTTGGGACGGTTCCGGCTATGTTCTCGACGCACACGATAAGGTCGAGATCACCGGCTTCCGCCGCCGGGACGATTTCCAGTTTGTCGAGCGTTTCACGTTCAACGAGGCTAAATTCTCGCTGGCAAATCGTATCGGCGACGTCCGCAATGTGGGCGTGATAGGGGTCGCGATTTACGAGGAATATGTCCCGCCGCCGA
>DAOWNU010000467.1 GCA_030642425.1 bacterium
ATTTGTAGGGGCAATTCATGAATTGCCCCTACGGAAATCCTCACCGCCGAATTGAACGGGTTCGGATAGGCGTTTATCGAATATGATCGCGGCATTTCAGAACCGGATTCCGTTATCGCGGTCGGGTAAGATGCGAGAAGTGGGAGAATTATTCTCGATTGTCTGGTCGAATCGCAAAAAACGCGATTGTGCGCAATCTGTGTATATGTATTTCTCCGGAAAGGTTCGCCGGTATTGGGATTAGGCTCGTATCGCGTTGACAGGGCGGACGACACTCCAATCCTAATTCGGTGGCCGGCGGCGAAACATATTGCAGTATTCCCTATATCGATTTCCATTTCATAAACGTTTTCGGGAACCATAAACTCTTCGTGATCGAAACCCCCGCGGAAACGCGCGCCAAGAGCGCCGTCGAGAACGAGATAAGAGGTTCCGGATGGATAAACATCGCATAAACGGACAATAAAATCGGTATCGACACAGTCGGATGTCACGAAAAGCCTCGCCACTATCGGGCCGGCAATCGTTATCGGGCCGGTAAGTATATCCGAAGTCCAAATCACACCCTGAACAGAAATGTCCTGAAAAAACTGGTTTTTTGGGCCGGGTCGAATAAAGAGGTTGCGACCGCCGTTATGGAGCATCGGGCCGGAAGGATCGTGAAAATAAGTAAGCCCCGTGTCGCTCCCCGCAAAAGAACTCCAGTCGAGCGTTTGATCGGGGTGAAGATAAAGCGCACCGGTTTCGATATCGAAAGGCGGCCAGTCGTCGAAATCCACCCATTCGTTTCCGGGGGCGGCCGTATCGAAAACGTCCCCCATGATATAGCACCGAACGACGGGCCAGTCGTCGGCCCCCGTATCGTCCCCTTTTAAATAATAACGAAACAGTTTCAACGCGACCGAGTCGATGCTCCACAGGGAGTTGACCGGAAAATAAAGATCCCCCTGCGACGTTGTGTTCCAATTGCCGTGTTCCCACGGGCCTATCAAGAGATGCTGATTCCCCGAGGCTCCGGGGCCGCCGTCGTGCTGCATTCCAACAAAGGCGGCGATATTGCCCTCGCAGAAAGCATCGAACCATCCCGCAACGTGAAAGAAAGGCGCGTTCGTCTCCGAATATCGCGTCGAAAGGTCGATCTCGTTCCAGGAACTGTCGTAGATATAATGCTCCTCGAAAAGGTCGAGCATGTGTATCAAGTCAAAGAGCAAGCAGTAATTGTCGATCATCTCCCTGCGATAGACACCGCCGGGGAAAATTGCCTCATGATAGAGATCGCCGGTGCACATGGCGGGGAGTCCGCAAATCAGGTTAGGGGGATTGGCTCCCGACGCGAGATAAGCGCACATACCGTCCCCCGAACCGCCGATAATTCCAATATTGCCGTCGCACCACGGCCGGTCGGCGAGCCATTGCACGGCATCGTAACCGTCCCGATGTTCGCCCCAGCCGTTGCCGAGAAAAAGGCTGTCCAGGCCGCCGGAATCTCCACGGCCGCGAGTGTCCTGAGAAATAATACCAATGCCGTATTCGAGCAGGGAGTCTCCAATCGTGCCGCCGCTGCCGCGTCCGTAAGGGGTTCGTTCCAACACGACCGGAACCGGCCCGTCCGCTGTATCCGGCGGAAGCATGACGTTCGTCGCAAGCAGAACGC
>DAOWNU010000249.1 GCA_030642425.1 bacterium
ACGGCCCGACGCCCCGAAACCGTCGCGAATATCGTGCTCGGAGATGCCGACAATTTCCTCCTCCGCCAGCATCGAATCGACCATATAACGGACGGACACAATAATATCGGTTATTTCGTCCTCGATACTGTTGATAATCACGGTCGCGTCCTTTTTGTCGGCCCATTCATCGACATGACTTATCACCAATTCGTGCCACGTTGTTTTATGGGTTCCCATTTTTGCCACGAGATCGCCGCGAAAAGCCACATCCACGCCGTAAATTGTCATACCTTCGACGCAAAGATCGACTCGATGGCCGTGTTGGTCGTTAGTATCGAGCGTGAAAGAGTTATTTTTGAATTCCGCCATTTTGTTTTCTCCTTACTTGATGGTTTCTTAGTGGTTCTCTATCGTTTCTTAGCCGTGCATTGCTTTCGCATAGCGCTATTTGAAGGCGATGGACGCCTATGGTAGAGCAGTGGACGCCTAACCGAGAGCAATGTACCGCTATGGAAGAACAGTGGACGCCTAACCGAAGGCGATGTACCGCTATGGAAGAGCAGTGGACGCCTAACCGAAGGCAGTGCACCGCTAAGAAAGAGCAGTGGACGCCTAAGAGAAGGCTGTGCACGCATTATAAGTTATTAAAGAGCAATGATTTATCGACGATTTGGGTTAAATTCCCCAATCGTAGAGGCGACATTTATAATCCCGTTATTCTTCCTCGCTAGGTTCTTTTTCTATTTGCATTTTCAATAAGGGCATGATGAAATGTCCCATATAAGACTCCGATATTAGTTGGTCCAATGATCTTCTGAAGTAAGGATGCATCATATGAAGCAAGCTTAAATCGAAGAAAATAGAGAAATTATATTTATCGAATTGGGTCGTTTCATAGCTGAACTCTGCTGTATAAGCGATTTCAGCATCTAAAAGGCTTTTATCATCCTCATCGATAATAGTTGCTTTGTAAGTCAAAGTTGCAAAAACCTTTTTGGGGTCTTTTGAATTTATAAAGTTGCCTTGTGGTTTAGGAAGGTCTATTATCGCACCTCTCAGGTCTCTAAGATGTGCGTCCGCAACTTTCTCGAATTTAACAGCCGAAAGAAAAATCGTTTCGAGTTTCAGTTGATTGATAAATTTCTGGTATTCTTCCGGCGAGACTTTTTCGGCAGCCTCTTTAACTACCACCTGCTGCTGCGATTTTTTGCTCATATTGCTCTGTTCCTTTGCTTTCAGTCCATTCGGAAAGACTGAATACTTTACAACCTGAATATTCCTTTTCAATATCCGGCCGTATTTCCGGTTCTTCCATTTTCAGGTTATATTTCCTATTAATATTATTTATACAATTCCAAAGACTATCGTTGATAAACGAATTCAGGCTTCTGTTCTGTTGAACGGCTTTTTCAGAAAGTTTGAGATGAAGACTTACGTCCATACGGACTAAAAGCCTGACTATTTCCTGTTGCTTCTTTGGTTTGGGCGGTATGTGTCCTTTCATAAAGGACATCAAGAACCAATCCTTCTTATCGGCTTTTAAATCCTCGATCGCTTCATCCGGCGAGTCGCCGTAGCCGTCACAGCCGGGAAGTTCCTCGATTGTAGCCATCCAAGAATATTCGTATTGCATAATCGTTATTGGATAGTCGTAGCTCATGTATTCTTTAATCTGGGCCTTGTGTTTTCGCTCAGTTCTATCCAGATCTTCCTGGGTTATCATCTTTGACACTTCATACTCCTTTTCTTCTCTCTAATTCATCAAAAATCATTCTTAAAAACTGCTCGAAATCAAAACCTTGTGTTTTACTGAACCTTGTTCTAAATGGCATTGTAGCCGATTTTATATCTTTAATGACAATCTTTGGGTTATCTCTATGTGTTCCGTGTGCTTTATGGATTGTGATTTTCACATCGCCTGGAAGAATAAATATTATTTTCCGAGTTATTTTATAATCAGCTTCTAAGAAATAGCCCATGAAATCTATTAAAGGGCGAATGTCAACTGTTTCGCTTACACCTCCCTTATTACCATCCAAGACTTCGATAAGAAATCGAACTGCTCCGACAATATTTTCAGGGCAATCTTCAATGAGCTTGTTTAATTCTTCTTTTGAAATCGTCATTTAGAACTCGTTCGATATTATGATACTACTTTGATACTAAAATTCAAGGGTTTTTTAAAAATCGCGCCCGTCTTTTTGCCCTATTCACATCTCTGCGTCGATTCTATTTACATCGATTTCAATATACAGCATTTTTCGCAACGCGCAAGAAAATTGTAAAATCGTTCCGTAAAACCTCATCTCCGGCATTGTCGGTCATCCGTCTGGCATTGCCGACCCATTTTGCATTGTTAATTGCTAATTGAACATTTTGAATTGATTCTTTTACCCTTTACCCTATTCCTCGGCGTCGCGCTTTTTAGACTCCTCGATAATCTGCTTGGAAACCTCGAATGGAACCTCCTCATAATGGGAAAATTCCTTCGTGAAAAAGCCCCGGCCCTGTGTCAGGCTCCGGAGTATCGTGGAGTATTTATACATCTCCGCCTGTGGAACCTGCGCCTTGACCTTTGTGAATGCGCCCGATGGCTCCATGCCCGATATTTTCCCGCGGCGCGAGGGGATATCGCCCATAACATCGCCCGTGAACTCTTCGGGGACAATAATCTCGACATTATCGATGGGTTCGAGAAGATAAGGGTCGGCATTTTCAAACGCCGACTTGAACCCGATATGTGCCGCAATCTTGAAAGCCATCTCGCTGGAATCGACCGTATGATATGAGCCGTCGTAGAGCGTGACATCCAGATCGACAATCTTGTAACCCGCGAGAACGCCCTTATCCAGCATTTCATGAATTCCCTTATCCACCGCTGGGATAAATTTTGTCGGCACAACCCCGCCGGTTATCTTGTTGTGGAACTCGTAGCCTTCGCCCCTGGGCTTTGGGGTTAGGCGCACCCACGCATCGCCGAACTGGCCTCTTCCGCCGGTTTGCTTTTTATGACGACCCTGTGCAGCCGCCTCTTTGCGGATAGTTTCCCGGTATTTTATCCTCGGCCTTTCAAGCTCGACCGAAACCCCGAACTGTTCCTTCAGTTGCCCCACAACCATTTCGAGCTGAAGTTCGCCCATGCCGTAAAGCAGTGTTTGATGAAGTTCGGAATCGACGGAGTAGCGGAAAGTCGGGTCTTCCGAGGCGATACGGGCAAGCCCCGTGGCGATTTTGTCCTCTTCGCCCTTTTGTTTCGCCACGACTGCCACGTCGATTACAGGATTCGGGAACTCGATTTCTGGAAGGACGATTATTTTCGATTTAGTGCAGAGAGTGTCCCCCGTGTTCGTATTCTTGAGTTTGACCGTGACTCCGATATCCCCGGCGGTCAGCTTTTTGACCTCCGTGCGGTCCTTTCCTCTGGCGATATAGATCGTGCCGATACGCTCGCCGGAGCTTTCGTTGACATTATACAACTCCTCACCGTTGACAACCGCGCCGGAATAGCATTTCAGATAAGTGAGCTTGCCGACGTGCTCCTCGCTATAAGTTTTAAAAACCTGCGCGCTGGCCGGGTCGGATTCGGAGACTTTACGGCTAACCGTGAGTTCTTCGGCGTCGGGGGACGATTTCCCCATTATCTCGCCGACCGAATCCGGTGTGGGCAGCAGGTCGATTATTGCGTTCAGCGCCAGGTCGGTGCCGATATTGTTGACCGCGGAGATGGGGATTACCGGGAAAAGCACGCCTTCGGACACAGCTTTACACAGCCCCTTAGTCAGTTCATCTTTGGTGAGTTCGCCGGTCTCGAAATACTTCTCGAGAAGCGCATCGTCGCTTTCGGCCACGGAATCCATAAGCTGGGTGCGGTATTCGTCGATTTGCCCACGCATATTTTCGGGGATTTCGATCTCGCTCCCTTTTCCGTCGCCGCTATCGTAGGAATACGCCTTGTTTGCGAGAATATCCACGATGCCGTTGAAACTCTCGGCGGAGCCGATAGGAAC
>DAOWNU010000141.1 GCA_030642425.1 bacterium
CTGGCCGTTGCGAAGAAACGGCCCCGCGAAGGCCCATGTCAAATTTTCCTATTAACGAGAATCGATTGGCCGAAGCGCATAATCCGTCGGCATTGCCGACCGGTTATGCTTCCCGTTTCGGGTATTTCTCCCGATATTCCTCGATAGACAAGTCGTGCGTCTTGACGTGAAAAGACATCCCCTTAGAACCCACACTCATGGTTTTCCCGCAAATCCGGCAGACTTCTCTGCCGTTCTCGTCGAATTTTGCGAAAGTTCTCCGCCGCATCGGTTCTTTGGCCTGTTTTTCAGACGGCTTTATTTCAGGTTTCGGCGGTTTTTCCAAAACCACTTTTTTGGGTTCCGAAGGCTTTTCGCGCTTTGGTTCCGGGACGATTATCTTCGGCTTTTCGACCTTCGGCCTTTTCTCACCGACAATAGTGAGAATTTTCTCGAACTCGCCCGACGAGATCTTTCGAATAATCCCCGAAAATCGCTCGAGCAGGTCTCTTTCCTTGCCCTCGAGCTCGATAGTGAACCCTCCGACCGTCACTTTCAATTTCCCCATTCTTCTCTCCTTTGTTATTAAATATTATCCCACATATTATTTGTTTTCGTTGTTGAGTCTGTATTCGATACGCACTGCAGCGCAATCTTCCGTTTCCATAATCCGCTCCCATAGGGTGCTGCACGACACACTATCGGTCGTTGTCCATTGGCAATCAATATAATACTTCTCGCCCCATTTTGCAATAGTGATTTAGATTATTCTTCCGTCCGCAGTAAAATTTACGCATAATCGTTCATTTTGCAGTTGACAATCGGTCATTAATTGCCGATAATTAATGAAACTGTTGATCGAAAACACCCAAGGAGGTTTTGTTGTGAAAAGGACAATGATAATTATGCTGCTGCTCGCTATCGCGCTTTTCAGTTTCGGATGCTGCGGCGGTATCGACAAAGCAAAGGAAATGGCGGAGCAGATCGAAGAGACCGCCAAGGCCGCGGGCCATTTCGCCGAAGAAATCGAAAAACTTCAGGATGGAGACGGCAATTTCACACTAACTCAGTCCCGGATCGATATGTTCATAAAGGAATTTCCGACCTTTAAAGAGGTTATGGAAGAAAAGGCCAAAAAAGTCGAAGAATCCGATGACGACGATTTCGGAAAGGCTATGTCTTCAATCGGCGAGTTCACAGATATAGAAGAGAGTCTTCTCGACGCCGGTGTGAAAAATCCCGCCGAATTCTATCTTACAATGATAGAGGTTACTGCGGGCTTTTTCGTTATAACAAGTGAGAATGTTATGAAAGATGCAAAAGGCGCGGTCAGCCAGCAAATCGATATTATGAAAGAGCAGCTCGAAAACCCCGACTTGCCAAAAGAACAAAAAGAAGCTCTCGAAACTACGATTGAAGAGCTTGAAGAAGCGCAGGACGAGGAAACCGAAATGCCCGAAGATATCACGAAAAGCGAACAGGAACTTGTCCGTAAAAACTGCGATATCATCGCAAAAACTCTCGGGATGGAGATCAAAACCGAAAAGGTTGAAGAAGAAGAAGAGGAAGAGGAAACTGTGAAAGAAAAGGTCGAAGAGGATAAACCTGCGACTCCCGCTACCGGAAAACCTTCCGGCAAACCGGGCGCAAAACAAAAAGGCGCTCGCGTCAAATAACAATAATTATCATTCCTAAGGCGAAGGCGGGTTGTTATAATCCGCCTGTTCTATGCTGAAAATTCCAATCGATGGGGCGGTTCGGTTGGTAAAATTTATTATCCCTTGACCGGTCGCGCCTACTGAATTATATTATAGATGTGTTGTAGAACGTGCTTCTATCATAATTGCATAAATAGAAGTCTATTACACCGTTTAACTAAAGTAATATCTTAAGATGAAAATCGCTTTAATAGGCGCATCGTCCACAGGAAAAAGCACTCTCGCAAGGTTTCTGTCGAAAGAGCTTGCGCTGCCGTTGATTCGCGAACAGGCGCGCGTGGTTCTCGCGGAGTTTCAAAAAACTCTGTCGGAAATACGCGCCGTTAGAGAAGATATACTTCGCTTTCAATACGCTGTCCTCGAGGCCCAAACCACGAGCGAGAATGAGTGCGCGGACAGCGGTTTTGTTTCCGACCGGAGTGTTTTCGATAATCTGGTATTATTTCTTCGCCACTGCGAGTTTTCAAAACTCGATATCGACAGCTATGTCGAAACGGTCATGACCCACTATAATAATTTTCCGTATGATCTCCTCATTTTCCTCAGGCCAGGCGAATTCCCTATTGAAGACGACGGTGTGCGCACACCGGACCCGCTCTATCAGTCGCAAGTTGACGGCATGATCTTAACTATATTAAAATTCCATTCTATTCCATATTGCACTGTCAGGGGCGATCCCGGCAGGCGTGTTCGAGAGGTCAAAACCATTATCACACAAAAAAAACCCGGCTGGCTCGAGTCGCGCGGAATATCGACAGACGATATTTTATTATAGCACATCTCCCCCATTTCACACTTGACCTAAAACAGTTTTTTCCTTACTATTAAGGCAGGTTTTAATTTGCCAAAGCTCGAACGAGGTAACAACTATGTCGAAAAAATCTGAGAAAAAAGTCCTGCTTTCGGGGATGCAGCCCTCGGGCGCGCTCCACCTCGGCAACTACGAAGGCGCGCTCCGAAACTGGGTCGAGCTTCAGAACACGGGCGATTACGAGATGTTCAACTGTATTGTCGATTGGCACGCGCTCACCAGCGGTTTCGACGAGACCGACAAACTGGTTCCGCGCATTTACGAAATGGCCGCCGATTATATCGCCGCCGGACTCGACCCCGCGAAAACAACAATTTTCGTCCAGAGCCACGTAAAAGAGCACGCGGAACTTCACCTTCTGTTGTCGATGATAGTCCCCATCCCTTGGCTGGAAAGGGTTCCCAGCTACAAAGATAAAACCGAGTCGCTCGGATTGGACAGCTACGGCTTCCTCGGATATCCCATCCTGCAGACGGCGGATATAATTATTTATCGCGCCGATGTTGTGCCGGTCGGCAAGGACCAACTGTCGCATCTCGAATTGGCCCGTGAAATCGTCCGTAGATTCCACTTCCTTTACGGCGAGGTTTTTCCCGAACCGGAGGCGCTGGTTACGAAATTCCAGATTCTACCCGGCACAGACGGCAAAAAAATGAGCAAGAGCTACGGCAATTTTATCGCACTGGGCGACGGCCCGGACGAAATCAAGAAAAAGGTTATGTCGATGTTCACCGACGAGACAAAAATACACAAAACCGACCGCGGCCATCCCGATAAATGCCCGGTGAATATATACCGCACGATATACGACCCCGAATGGACACAAAAAATCGCCGACTTTTGCGCCGCCGGAGACGATAGTATTGGCTGCGTTAAATGCAAGAAGAACCTTATCCGGGGGCTTGTGGACTATTTCGCCGATTTCCGCGCGCGACGCGAAGAACTTCTCGCCGACCCGGCACAAATCGACAATTACCTAAAAGACGGCGCGGAACGCGCAAGACAAAGAGCTTCGGAAACAATGGTTCTCGTGCGCAAGGCAATAAAGATGTATAAACCGGAGATGTGATATGAGTGTCGCGATAGATTATGAACTCTGTTGCTGGGTGGACGGCAAATGTAAGTCAGTCTCCGGCTGCTGCTGTTCCGGGCAAGAAAGCGCGGTCGAATGCGAGGGCTGTGTTACTGTCTGTCCAACCGGCGCTATTTCCCGCGATAAATGTGTCGGGATCGACGATAGCCTTTGCGACGATTGCGGCATCTGTATCGAGTCGTGTCCGCATGGGGCGTTGTCGTGAGAACCGGAAAAAAATCCAATGACCGAATCGTATAAAAAATGATCGTATCGTATAAGAAAAATATTCAAAAATGCGTTTCTGTCGCCGCAATGCTTTTCCTATTGCCGTTTCTAATCTCATGCGACGATTCCTCCGGGCCTTCGGCTTCCGAAAATTATATCTCGGGCGCGGTCAATCTTGCCGAACTGATCGGTGTAATCCACACTGATATATGGGTTTATCTCGTCGAGTTCACCGGAACCGGCCAGGAGATCGCGGATTCGGTTCAACCGGATTTTTCCGGCGAGTATGAATTTCTGAATTTCGATCTCGGCACTTACGCGGTCGAGGCCGAAACATATCAGGGCTTTTCGCCCCACTATTACGGCTTCCGCGATAACGATAACAACGACTATTTCGACATCGGGGACGCGCTAAACTTCTCATCGTTCGCCCATTTGACCGATTACAATATCCCCCTCTATCGATACGGCTTTCTCCCCGATACGACCGAGTCGGAGTTCGAATCCAACGACGATCCTTATTTCGCGCAGGACCTCGGAACGATACATCTTTTACATATCAGCGGAGATGTCGCCAGCGGCGGCTTTATCGAGCCGGACGAATACACGGGGGACAAGGATTTCTACCGGTTCCGCGCAGTCTGGACGGGCGATCTGTATATCGAACTGCGATGGTCGGGCGCCGCGGATCTCGACCTATTGCTCTATAACGGATACAGTTACGAGTTCATCGACCGCTCGCCCTACAGTTACCCGAGTCCAAATTATATCGATCGACGGATATACCGCGACGAAGAATACATTGTGCTCGTTGCTTCTGCGGATTTCGCCGCCTTCTACGAGCTTTCGATTAACATAAGATAAAATATAAAACCGAAACGAAACGAAAAAGGTGTTTGATGGAAAGAGACTTGCACATCAAGATATTCACTGTCGGCGGCACGATTGACAAAGAGTATTTCGATGCGAAAAGCAAATACGAAGTCGGCCCACCAAAGATTTCGATTGTTCTGGGCGAATTGAATCTCGGATTCGACTACACCGTTCAGCGCCTTCTTCAGAAGGACAGCCTGGATATTTCAGATACATGCAGGGGAGTTATTTACAAGGCGATTATCGAGTGTGAGGAGAAACGAATTTTAATTACGCACGGCACAGATACAATGGTCGATACGGCAAAGCGGCTGAGCGATATCGAGGGTAAAACGATAGTGCTGACCGGCTCATTGACGCCTGCGCTTTTCCGCTCCAGCGACGCCGTTTTCAATATCGGTTGCGCGATAGCCGCAGTTCAGCTGCTCGATCCGGGCGTGTATATTGTAATGAACGGATGTATCTTCCCACACGACGGCGTGATAAAAAATGTCGAGAAGGGTAAGTTCGAGAGAGTAATGCGGATAGTCTAACAACCTGTAATACAATTTATTATAAGGATTACATAAAGTATCTCTAACGATATATTAAATAACTACTTGAGTATTACGATAATAGACAATTTCATTAAGGGAATAGGGAATATGAAAAGGTGGATAATTCTGTTGTTAATTGTTGCGGGTATTGCAATTGCGCAGGGCACTAACCCGAATTATTACCAGCCGCGTCGGATTGTTAATATGCCCAACGCAGGCCTTCTCCCACATTACTCCTGGATGGGTCAAATCCGTATCGGCGAGGCCGGCTCGATAATCGGCTATGTCGGACTCGGCCTGTGGGGAAGACTTCAGGCGGGCGTGAGCTACGGCGCGCACGGCGTTCTCGGGCGGGGCTATGCAACCCCATACCCACGGCCGGGATTCCAATGCAAAATAAGGCCGGTCGAGGAATCGGTCTATGTCCCTGCTATCGTAGTAGGTTACGACGATCAGGGGCTGGCATATTGGGACAAGGAAATAAATCGATTCGCGGTGAAATCGCCCGGCGCATATATAGTTTTCAGCAAAAACTGGGCGACGTTCGGCGGAAATCTCGGCCTGCATTTCGGGACCGGATATTCATTCGAGACCGAGGATCAGGACGGCTTCAATATGTGGC
>DAOWNU010000454.1 GCA_030642425.1 bacterium
GGTTTTGGCGTCGTTGACCGCGATAACCGGGAATTTCAGCGCGCCGTCTCTGGCCATAGCGCGAAGTCGGATAACGCCCGTCGTCGTCTCCTCCATGCTGCCGAGGATATTCTTGCCGACTTCGGGGAATTCCTTGTGGATTGTCGAGACGAGGTCCGCGCCGTCATCCATAGTGATAACAGGCCCGCGCTCTGAGGCCGCCCGGACGTGCTTATAGTATGTCTCGCTGTCCTCGCCGTGGATCGCCTGCACCGAGATGCCAAAATCCTCGACTATAGACGCGGCAACGTCGTCCTGAGTGGAAAGCGGGTTCGAGGCGATAAGCATCAGGTCGGCGCCGCCCGCAACCAGCGTGCGTGCGAGGTTTGCGGTTTCCGCGGTGACATGAAGGCACGCGGACATCACCATGCCCTCGAACGGCTTTTCCCTTTCGAAACGCTTTCGGATCTCTCTCAGGACGGGCATGTTCTTGTCCGCCCACATAATTCTTTTCAGGCCCTTTGAGGCCAAATTTTTATCGGCAATATCGAAATTCATATCATCTCCTAAATTTAGTTGTTGTTAAGGTTAAGCCGTTTAAACGGCTTTCCTGACAAGCCCTTTAAAGGGCTTATGTTTGTGGGAGGGGGTTTCCCTCGGGCTGGATTATTTTGGACCTGCTCTTGAACCCATGATTTGTTATTAGTGCTCAACTCTTCAAAAAACGCAGTTTAATGAAAAAAATTGTAATATCAAGGAAAATCGACGGGGAAAACTGGAGCGCTCCATCTACTGAAATCGGTTGCCGAAGCGCTCAATGTCCGGCATTGCCGGTGGCGACCGACTCGATATGGTCGTTTAGAACCCAGCCTTCGCCGCCGCTTCGCAGTGTAACTCTCGAATAGTCGCCCCTGACCTCCCGAACCGCCACCTCCATTCCCTCCTGATACGTGAATTCGAGCTGGGATTTATCGGAAGGCGCGCTTCG
Organism: bacterium; assembly: GCA_030642425.1. GTDB lineage: Bacteria > UBP14 > UBA6098 > UBA6098 > UBA6098 > DAOWNU01. The sequence continues at coordinate 968 of DAOWNU010000454.1, forward strand.
AATCTCGGCGCCGCCCTCCACAACGATAGCCTTTCTCGTCTCCCGTATATTGCTGCGCTTTACGATATAGGGTATCAAAACAATCACGAACAGGAGCCAAAAAGCCGCCGCCGACCAGAAAAATATCCGCCTTATGCGACCTGAAACGAGTATCCAAAATATGAGTCCGAGTGCGCCGAGAATGCTGAGTATTCCCAGAACCGCGATAAACTCGCCTGCCGCGATTTTTTCGAGAAAGCTATAGATGAGACCCAGGAACGTATTTTCATAAACGTCGCCCAGGGCCGCATCGCCCCCGGTTCTACGCACAATATCGACCTGCGTAACCCGAACGAACTCTAAGTTTGTGAGAATGTCGTCGTCGCGGGGCGCGAGCAGCCGCGCGCGCTCGTAAGAGAGAATCGCCCTGCCCATCTGTCCCGTGCGAAAATAGGCGTTGCCGAGATTGTAATAGACGCGAGAATCGTTCGCGCCAACCGAGACAGCCTGCTCGTAGGCCATAACGGCCCCGGCAAATCTATCTTCCCGATAGGCGCGGTTGCCCTCGATATAGCTGGACAGCGCGCTTCCCCGTGCCATCGTAATTCCGGCAAGAAGGGCCAGAAAAAGTGCAATATTTCCGCGTTTCCTCATTTGAACGCCCTATCTACTTCTTTTATCAACTCTCTCGCGGCGTCGAGAAGCTCTTTCGAAGAGCTTTCCTTTTCTCCCGGAGCGAATCTTAAAAAACTCAGTTTTTCGAGCAGTTCCTCGATATGGTCGAGCGTGTCGTCGGCGATGCGCCTTTCTGTCAGGCCGTCGCGAATCTCGGCGAACACGACGCTCTCTCTGGGCAGGCCGAGTCTGTCCGCAAGGTAATGAAGCACCGAATCCTGAACCGTGGCGACGAATAACTCGCTGTCGTCGAAC
>DAOWNU010000418.1 GCA_030642425.1 bacterium
CTGAACTGGCGCGACGAATCCCCGGGCCGAATACTGCTGCCCGCGCTTGCGGGCCGGGAAGAAATTTCCGCGCTGGAATTCGACATGGTCTCCCATCTTTTTTACATATCGACTTCGCGAAAGATAATAGAACTCAGCCTGTTGGGGATTGTCGAACGCGAATACTATCTCGAAAATGTCCTCGATAACGATAATAAAGAGCAATTCGCGCCGGTAACCGCGTTTTCCGCCGAAGACGGCCTTTATTATATCGACGAACGCGGCCTGTGGCTTATCGACAGCGAGGGCACGCTAATCTTGAAATCGACACAAAAACTCTCGCCCGCAACGGTGGCTATCGACGGGCGGATAATCGGCTGCGCCGAAAATTCAATCAAAATATTCGAGCTTCGTGATTAGGGTAGGGTTGACATTCCTTTTTTTGATAATAACCTGCGCCTCTGCGGGTTACCGCGAATTCCACCTGACTCCGGAGAGCGGCGAGCAGTCCTTGCCCGACAGCTTTATAGTCGAGCATAGCGAAACCATATCCTGCGGCGAAAATCCGCTGCCGCAATCGAGCTATTCAATCGACTACCTGCGCGGGAAACTGACGCTGTTCGAGGACGCGCCCTGCGATTCTATCTCGGTGAAATACAATTATATTCCCCTCCTAATACCGACAATTATTCAGCACCGAATACCGGTGGGTTCCGGCGGGCAGCTGCTTATGAAGCCAACGCCGAGAAGAAACATGGCGATGTTCCCCGAGGGAAGCCGACTCGTCCACTCAGGGAGCCTAATTCGCGGGATAAAGATCGGCTCGCGCCGGGATGCCACGATAGAATCGGCATTTCAGCTCGAGGCCTACGGTGGAATCGGCGAAAATGTCGAAATAACCGCGATGCTCAGCGACCAAGACCTGCCTATCCAGCCGGAGGGCACCTCGGAGATGATCACGCAGCTGGATCAGGTCTATATCGGCGTGAAAGGCCCGCATTTCAGCGCGACATTTGGCGATTTCAAGGCCGATTTCGCGCCGGGAGGGGAATTCACGAACTACAGCAGAAGGCTCTCCGGGATGGAGGTCGGCGGATTTTCCGATCTCGCCTCGGCACAGGGAGTTGGGGCGATTCTCGAAGGGATATGGGCCTCGGACGAGTTTTACGGTTCGGAGGGAAATCAGGGGCCGTATCCGCTCGAGGCCGACGGCAAATCGCCGTTACAGGTCCTCGCCGGCACGGAGACGGTCTGGCTCGACGGCCAAAAGCTCCGGCGCGGCGCGGACAACGACTACACGATAGACTACAATCTTGGCCAGATAAATTTCACGAACAAACGCCCTATCGGCGCGCAAAGCCGCGTTGTCGCTGACTTCCAATACACCGATCTCGAATACCGGCGAAGTTTCTACGGACTTAACGGCGAACTCGTTCCGCACGAGAGCGTCCGATTTTATTTCGCGGGCATGGCGGAGATGGACGATCCGGACAACCCGCTCGGAATGGATTTCGACGAGGAGGAGCTTGCCGCGCTGAGAAGCGCCGGGGATTATGCGGATTCGGCCTATATCTGGGGCGCGTGCCTTTCGGATTCCGGCGATTATGCACTTGTCGATTCGGCGGCGGACAGCGCACATTTCGAATGGGTGGGCGAGGGCGAAGGCGATTGGGAGGTCGTATTCACGAACGTCGGTTCCGGCAACGGCGAATATCAATACAGCGGAACCGATATATACGAGTGGGTTGGCGCTGGTGGCGGGAGTTATACTCCGAGAAAGCTGCTCCCCATGCCGGGCGCGCAGTCGGTTGTCGATGCCGGTCTGACATTTGCCCCGCTGGGCGGAGTCACCCTGTCCACGGAGGTCGCCGCGTCGAATATCGATATCAACCGGCTTTCGAATGTTGGCGACGATAACAACACCGGCGGCGCACTCAATCTGAGCGTGGTCTCGCATCACGATATAAGCCTTTCTGGCAGGGAATTCGGCTCCGCGCAGCTTTCGGGGAAATACAGGAAAAAAGAGGCCCGTTTCGCGACATTTGGCCGGTTGGACGACGCCGAATACCAGCGCGATTGGGGTATCGAGGGCGCTTCCGGCGGGGAGGAACTCGCGGAATTGGCCATAAAATATTCCCCGTGGAAGCCGTTCAGCCTTTCGGGAAGTTTTGGCGCGAATTCTATCGGAGATAACTCGAGCAGGCGAACGAACGCCGCGCTGGAGCTTAACGATGAGAACTGGAAGGGGAGCGTAGATTTCTCCCGAACCGATACAGACAACCGCTGGGACCGCTATCGTGGAGATTTGACCGGCGCGGTCTCGTTATTTTCGCCTTCGGTCGGCGCGGCTCACGAGGACAACGATAAACCGAATGGATTTCGATATTCCGAGGGGAATGCCGGCCTTGGAATATCGCCCTTAACATGGCTGACAATAACGCCGTCTTTCGAGCGGCGGGAGGATGAGACCTACGACTCGACCGGCTC
>DAOWNU010000038.1 GCA_030642425.1 bacterium
ATTCTTCATAATGCACTGCCCATGTTGATCTTATATTTAGAATCGCTTTCACCGATCGGGTGAATGGTTTAAGCGGTTTAAACCGCTTCAAAACGAAGCCCTTTAAAGGGCTTAGGCGTTACGGCATCCAACCGGATTGTTATTAACCCAAAATCCGGGAGATTTGCAAAGGGCTTTTTGATATTTGATATGTCATTTTGCATTTTACACTTTGATATTTCATTTTTCTTACCCCACTTAAAACCTTGAAATTTTTTCGATTATTCTTATAATACAAAAATGGGAGCGTATAGGGGCAATACAGCCTTGTTAGAAACAGGGAAAAAGGTTTATAATTCTCGAGAGCATCTTCTCAGGGGCTGTCGAAAGAGCGTTTTCTGCGTGCTTATCGGCTTGATACTTGCTTTCGCCGCATTCTCCCAGAACGCGCTTCCGACCGGGTTCTTCCGCTCGGCTTCGCTCTGGACGGCTTCCACACACAACGGTAGATTCCTCAGCACGGTTCTCAGCCGCCGGGAACTGGAAATTATCGACAAAAACGTCCTCGATTTCGCCATTCTTGGAAATTATCCCCTCAATCGAAGTCTGACATTCGGCTTTTCCGGCAGTGTGTCGGACGACCGCTTTTTTACCGACCACGATTGGAATATGTGGCTCGGATGGCATTTGAGCCGCAAGCTCACGATTTGTGCGGCCGGCGAGCTTATCGGCTACTCGTATAGTCCCGGCGACGCCATTCTCGAAGACCCCGAAGACCCGATAGCCTCGCAGTCCCAATCGGTTTTAAAACCGTCGATATGCGCCGGATTACAGTTCTGCCCCGCCGGCGATTTGATTCTGACAACGCAGATAGAAAACATACTCCGGCCGAATATGGCGATCGGCGATGCGGAAGAATCCCGCAGCGCGATGAACGTTTTCGGCGGTATCGCCTGGAATTTTAGGAATATCACGCCATTCGCGGACATCGACATGATTGTCGCGGAAAATTCAGAACTCCAATTTCGCGGGGGACTATCCGGCAGCTGGCTCGAAAGCAAACTTTCGCTTATCGCGGGCGGCGGGAACGACTGCGCTTTCGGCGGATTCGGCTACGATATCGGCGGGATTATTCTCGGCTATGGGATTGAAATGCCGTTCGGCGACCGCGCAAATATCGAGGGGCTGAGCCATTCCGCCTTTCTCGAACTCAGAGAAATTAAAATCGCGGCGCCAAAAGTCGAGATGCCGGACACTACGGACCAATATTGTCCCGCGAATCCCCTTATCGCAGAATGGCTTATGATCCGCAAACGGCCGGAGAATCCTAATTATAATATCGAACTCTCCTGCGAGGATTTAGATTCTGCGGTGTTCTACGTATCCCCCGGAAGAAAATACTCGATGCGCCCCATTCGTAAAAATTCTTTCTGGCGCGCCGAAATCCCGGATTTTCCCGGCCCGACGTGCTGGATCGCGGGATTTAAGGGCCGCGAGGGCTTTTGCCTGAAAAAGATTTACAACAATCCGCAATACGCCGCACGGATGACTATCGTTATGGACGAATACGTTCTTATGGTTCCATTCGAGCTGTCCGAGGCCGTGAAAGACACGGTTGCCGCCTATTCCGACCGCACAATTCCGTTCTATCTCGATTCGGAAAACGGGGCCGATTGGCAGCTTTATCTCGATTGGGAAGGAATAGACAGATTCCTTTTTGCGGCCCCCGGTTTCGAGCCGGAACCGCCAAAAATCCGCCTGGCGTCGGAATTCGCGGTCGAGAAAGTGGACAATCGTCTGCACGCCGAGGTTATCGTGTCGGTGGGAAGATTGCAGCACCGTATCCTCGCAACTTCGTCGTGGGCCGGAGATTGCGCGGTCAACTCCGATAATCCGCGGGACACCTTAACCTTTATCGTGCCGCATCACGTGCCGGATACTATTCCGGTTATCGTCACGGGGAGCGCGACCGACCGCTGGTGGCGCGTCCACCGGATAGGCCCGGACACGCTCGACAACATGATAATCGCAAAGGTCTGGGATAACACGGATTACAGCCTTTTCAACTTTATCTATTTTGCGGAGAACGACCGCAACTGTATCGGGGATATCGACCCGCATCTCGAGCATCTTGTCGGGAGAACGGTTGAAGCCGACGGCAAGCTGCTTATCACGGGCTATCGCTATAAAGACGCGCTCTGCGCATACAATCACGCCAGAAAAACTCTCCCCGCAACTCAGGTTCGAATCGACCCGTCGCTTATCCCGCCGAATATTTATTTCGACCCAAAATGGCCCTCGCCCGATTCAATCTGGTATATAAATAATTTCACGCAGGCGATAGTGGAGTGGGAAGAGGTTCGACATCCCGAGGAAATCGCGGGCTATATGGTCTTCGCCGACACAAAACCGCTTTTTCGCGCAAAAGGCTACGACCAAATCGCGCATCTGCGCCTCAACGCCGAACCGGTTGTGGGGAATATGTTCATTATTTCGGAATTGACGCCCGATAAACCTATCTATGTGCGAATTGCCCCGATAACCGGCGACGGCAGGTTCGGACAACTCTCGAATCAGGTCGAAATAAGAACAAAGGCACGTCGAAAGACGACGATTTTCGAGTTCTCGAGCAGGCTGGGAAATCCCTCGGCATTCGATTTCTCGGAGTATCGCGAGGTCTCGATGCGGTCGGTCAACGCCCCGCATATCGACATGTATCTCGGCTCGGACGCCACCGGCGACGGGCTTGGCAATCTCGAATTAAAATCCCCCTCGATAGTCTTCTCCGAGCGCACAATTTGGAAGAGCCGGCAAACTGGCATTCTCCTTATCGACATCCTGCCGCTTACAGCCCCCTACGATGTCCACGAGGTAACATCGATTAGAAAGAAACAATCGGAGCCTTGCAGGGTCGGCGGAAGATACCTGCTGAGGACGCCGGACGGCTACGAACTGTTGATTCGGGTCGAGTCTGTCGAGGGCGAATTCCCCGACCGGCGGGTGGATATGCAATATCTATATAGGCTGATAGAAACGGCCCCGATTTACAATTGGAATGTATTACGAATGCCATAGCATAGTGTGAATTATGTAATTACAACAATCATCTACAAGTGAACATGAATGAATAAGTATATCTTCATAGTATTATTGATATTATCTGTTTCGATAGCCTGCGCGGACTCGCTCGGAACGATTTATTGCCATCTCGTCCTGAATCCGCCCACGGCAGGTATCGGAACAAGCTCGGAGCTTATTGCGATAATCGACCTGATCGTTACGACCACGGGCGAAACTATCTACTTCGCAGGCCCGTGCCTTCAGGAATACCAGTCTTTCCGGCTGCACTCCCTCTCCGGTAGACCGCTTGTCGATATCGAGCCGGAACCCGCCGGGCTTTGCACAGGCTCGCCCTGCTACCGGGATTATTACACTCACTCATCTCCTTACGACCTCGACCGGGAACTTGTGGCGACCGCCTGCTTCTTTTTCGCGGCGGACAGCATGGACAGCGCGGCGGCATTCCTCGCAACCGACTACTCATTCGATGTTTGGGCATACCGTCCGGGGAACACGGAGATTTCGCTCACAGAACGTTTCGTGACGACGTCGTATGACTACTATAATGTTTTCAGCGACACGATTATATTGACAACGACCGGCCCCGCGATGGACTGTCCGCCACTAAAAGCTCCGCAATGCGGTGAAATATATGGCATTACGCCGACGGAGGCCAAGGGCATCTGGCATCACGTGATGCTCCACGAAGGCTATCAATACTGGGTGAATTCCTCGCCTTCGCCGCCCGCTTCGGGAATCAATATCGACACGAATTATATCGAGATAGTCGGCCTCGTTCCCGAAACCGGCTACTTTCTACATGTGAGGGCATGGTGCAATTGCGAGACCTCCGGGCGAAGCTATTCCAACTGGACGAGCATCCATTTTAGCACGTTGCCCCAGCCGATTACGACTATCAAGACGCATCCTCTTTACCTTATGTTCATCGCCGAAGACGATACGTTCTACACGACTCAGGAATTCGAGTGGCCATACGAGGGCGAGAGCGGACCGTGCCACTGGATAGGCGCTATCAGCCCCCAGTCTCACCCGCCGGAGCCGATATATTTCTACAAAGAGTGGAGCGACGGCGGGGGATTCACGCATTGCCACCGTGTCGGCGCAACTAATACAACGATAACCTGTTACTACGATTCCATCGATGCGGATTTCCAATCCTGGACTCCGCCGTCGCCGACAATCTGTGCGGGCGCGGTTATCCCGGTAACGGTTACGATGTTTAATAGCGGCTCCATCGATTGGACGGACTGGGCCGATATCGGACTGGGCAGTCAAAACCCACCGCTGAACACGATTTGGGGAGTGTCGAACGTTCTATTCGATGGCGGAATTGTCGAGCCGGGAGAGACTTACGAATTCGTATTCGATGTAACCGCCCCGGACAGCGCGGGGGAATACGGTTTCGTGTGGCAGATGGGCATGGATAGCGTCTCGTTTTTCGGCGAACGGACGGATTCGATTCTTATCACGGTCGTTGCAAAACCGGTCGCCGAGGCCTCGAACGGCGGGCCTTATTGCGCGAACGAGAATGTGAATCTCACAGGCGGGCCGCCGGGGATGATTACCTATCACTGGACCGGCCCCGCAGGATTCGATTCCTGGTCGCAGTCGCCCTATCTCGGTCCCGGAACAACTTCGATGACAGGAACTTACACGCTGATAATCCAGAATGGCGACGGCTGTATAGACACCGCGACGACATATCTTACGGTCAATCCGAAACCTGCCGCAACCGCGAGCAATACCGGGCCATATTGCGGTGGCCAGACTATCGAGCTTTCTTCCGGCCCCGGTCTTATGGCGAGCTATCAATGGAGCGGGCCGCTCGGATTCACAAGTTTTTCGCGCAACCCGGTAATCGTATCCGCGGACACCGCGCACTCCGGCAGATACACGGTAATCGTAACGAGTGTCGCCGGATGTGTCGATACGGCATCGACTATCGTTACTGTCTATGAAAAACCGGATCTTTCTGCCTGGACAAACGCGCCGGTCTGCGAGGGAAATCTGCTGGAGCTTCGCGCGGAGCCGTCCGGCCTGGATTCATATTTTTGGCACGTCCCCGGTGGAAGCATATTCCCCGGAAGGGTGCTTTTCCGAAATCCGGCCACGCCGGAGATGTCCGGGCTTTACCACGTGGTTGCAACCAACTCCGACGGCTGTTCGGACACGGTTTGGATTATGGCGATTGTCGATACGACAATAAAAACGATGCGAATAGATTCCGTAACCGCGGACAGTTTTTACATTTATGAGGGAAGCACGACAGAGCTTCACTGTTTCGTAAGCGGAGCCGAGGGCGATATTTCCTATAGCTGGGAGCCAATCGCATTTATGGTTTATCCCGACAGCTCCGATCCTATCGGCGCGCCGCTTTTCACAACAACCTTTATTGTAACGGTTACGGACAGTCAGGAATGCGGCGTCTATCAAGTTACCGATTCTGTCACGATCACCGTTTTCAACGAGTTCCACTGTCTGCTTTATATCGACAGCCTCACGCACGGGACGAGTATCTGTCGCGGCGACACTGTCGATCTCTATGTCGATGCCGATCTGGAGGCGGGGGCCGCCCATTATCATTGGTCTCCTCCGTTCTGGATTTCGTCGCCCGCCTCTCAGGAGCCGTTCGTCTATCCCGAAAGCACAATTACATATACTATAACCGCTTACGACGACTCCGGCTGCACGGATACCGGCGAGGTTACTATCGAGGTTTTCGACGTTCGGATAAATATCGAGCCGGACTCGCCGCATATTTGCCGTGGGGACGAACTGGTTCTAACGGCCATCGGTTCGGGCGGAATCCCGCCCTACGATTACACCTGGGCGCCTTCGCTGGCGGTGCTTTATCCCGATAGTTTTGAAACCCCCGTCTATCCGGAATCCACGACGATATTCAGCGTCTGGGCCGTGGATTCGTTCGGATGTATCGGAGTCGAACACGTTACGGTTCAAGTCGATACGGCGATTAGATCGCTCCGCATCGAGGTCTCTGTCGATGATTCTGATCTTATTATCGGGGAATCCACGCGCCTGCATGTTGCCGCTTTCGACGCCGAGGGCATGGTCGGTTACGACTGGAGTCCGGCGGCCTATCTGGACGCTCCGACCTCGCCGAATCCCTGGGCGGCGCCGCCGTTTTCCGGGTGGTTTTATATTACCGTTACGGACTATCAGGAACCCTGCGAATTCACGGTAACAGACAGCATTTACATCCATGTCGAGGACACTTCGAGCTGCCCGCTCAGAATAACAGAAATAACCGAAGATTCGCATATCTGCCTTGGGGACAGCATCCGGCTTTCTGTCAGTGTGGAGGGCGCAACCGGGACTGTAACATTCGATTGGACACCGGCTTCGAGCCTTTCTGACCCGTTCGTTCCGAACCCCATGGCGACGCCGACACATACGACATTTTTCTGGGTCGTTGTCAGCGACGACAGCTGTTCCGACAGCGGGCGTGTGATAATATTTGTCGATACGGTCGGGACCACAATGCACATCGTTCCGCCGGGACGGTTTTCGACACTATCGCTATCGGCGATTCGACACTGCTTTTCGCCGACGTTACCGGCGCGGTCGGCGAATTGACCGTCCACTGGTATCCCGACACCGACCTCGACACGCCGGATTCGCTCGAGACCTGGGCGCATCCGCTGGAGCCGGCGTCCTATATTTTCGTCGCGATAGACAGTCAGGCCTGCGGTTTGCATGTCGATACGGCTTGGGTGCACGTCCACGTGCAAACCTGGTTCGGATGCTCTCTTTCTGTCGGGGCCGGGGATGACGACACGATTTGTATCGGCTCGGGCGCGTATATCACCGCGATTTCCACGGGCGGAGTCGGAGATGTTTCCTATCATTGGACTCCGGAATACGGCCTTGCGGACCCATATTCCGCCTCGACATTCGCCTCGCCGGACTCGACTACGCTCTATACAGTTACCGCAATCGACGATTCAAGTTGTGTGGACAATGCGAACATTGAGATTTATGTCAAAAGAATAGATATTGCATCGCTTCCCGCGCTCGATATCTGTGCCGGAGACACGGTGGAGCTGCCTCTGTCGATGTCTTTCGGGGCCGAACCTATTGGCTGGCAATGGTCTCCCGGCGCATTCCTCGGCGACCCGTTTTCGAGCGCTCCCCTTTGTTTCGCGGACACGAGTATCACTTATACGGTTTCGGCGCTCGACGCCGATGGCTGCGCGGACACCGTTTATATTGCGGTCTCGGTCGATTCTGTCCGCACTGGCATGAGTGTCGCGCTTTCGCCGGATACTTCTATCGCCTTCGGCGGAACCGCTCATCTTCGCGCGGAAATTTCCGGTGTTAGCGGCGATTTCGGTTTCGAGTGGAGCCCCTCCGCGTGGCTCGACGACCCGCACAGCCTTACTCCAAACGCCACGCCGCCGGGCGGAACGGTCTATCGTTTTATCGCCGCGGATTCTCAGGCCTGTGGGGTCTATCTCGTTGTCGATTCGATAGTTGTGGACATTCTGCCGTCGTTCGAATGCAGCCTGAGTATCACGCCGGAATTTTCGGAGACTACGATTTGCAGGGGCGGCTCGATTGCGCTTGAAACTTCGGTCGAACACGCTATAGGTTTGCCCGTATATAGTTGGCATCCAATCGATTACCTCGACGACCCGGCTTTGCCCAACCCGATAGCGACCGGTATCGACTCGACAATCGAATACACAGTTGTCGTCGAAGACGATAGTTGCAGCGATACAGCTTCAGTGATTGTTAATGTAACGCGCGTTAATATATTGTGCGACAGCGTAATAGAGATTTGCAGGGGAGATACAATTCTCCTGAACTCCGCAGTTGAACACGGTGTCGAGCCAATCGCATATAATTGGAGTCCCGATATTAACTTAGAGCATTGCGATTCGCATTCGACTTTAGCGTGGCCGGATAACTCGATTATATACACGATAGTGGCCCTCGACGCAGTTGGCTGCCCGGATTCCGCAACCGTGCATATCATTGTAGATACTATATTGACCGGCATGGAGATAAGCGCAATCGCATTCCCGGAGGTAATCGCGCCCGGCGACAGCGTTCTTCTGACCGTTCTCGTTTCCGGCTACACCGGCGAAGTCGCCCTGAACTGGTCCGGGCCGGGAACTATCGCGGACCCCGGGGCGACGATAACGTGGGCATTCCCGCCCGACTCCTGCTGGTTCGTCGTTACTGTCGGCGACAGCCAGAGATGCGGCGTCTATTCGGTCTCCGAGAGCGTCTTTGTGCAGGTTGTGCAAAACCCCTGCTCGATTCGTGTCGAGGCGTGGGAAAGCGACACGATATGCCGTGGCGAAAGCGTCGTTCTCAACGCCGCCGCGGAGTTCGCGAACGGCCATGTCGATTGGGTCTGGCGGCCTTCCGCGGGTCTGGACGACTCGACATATCAATATCCGAACGCGACGCCGGAGATGACCACGCACTATTGGGCGGTCGCGACCGACTCGACCGGCTGCGTGGACTCGGCGCGTGTGATTATCGCGGTTTTGGAAACCCCCGTCGCGGTGGCGCTCGCGGATAACGACACGCTCTGGCGCGGCGAGAATCTCGTCCTTTCGGGATTCCCGGCGGACAGTTCCCTGAGCTACGAATGGAGTGGCCCGGCGGGATTTTTCTCAAACGAACGACTCACCCAAATCGAGGACGTGGACACCGCGAACGCCGGCTGGTTCGTCCTCACAGTTATGAACGAGAACGGCTGTTCCGCTCTGGACTCCGTTTATATAGTCGTCCGGATACTGCCGATCCTACCGGATATCGAAGTTTCCCCGCTCTCTCTGACGTTCGACCTTTACGGCGACGGCGACACGACACAAACGCAGTTTATCAAAATTGAGAACGTCGGCGATACTACACTGTCGGTTCTCGGATCGATGCTGACCGTGGGTTCGAGCGGATTCGCAATCTTCCCGGACACATCCCTGATACTCTTGCCGGACGAAATAGAATCTGTCGCGGTAACATTCGCCGAAACGATTCCGGGCAATTATAGGGACACGCTGCGTATCGAATCGACCGACCCGGACGAATCGGTCGTTCGGGCGCCGCTACTGGGCCGCGTTCATATCCCCCCCGACCCCGCGATCTCCGCATATCCCGATATAGTAGATTTTGGGACGGTGATTCTGGACTCGTGCGCGGCGGATTCGGTGAATATAGTCAATTCCGGCGGCGGAATTCTTATCGTGTTCGAGGTTACGCCCGATATTCCGCAGGTGCGTTTCCTTCGCCCGCCGATGCCGGATTCGCTGTCTTCGGGCGAGAGCCGCTATTATGTGTTCGAGTTCTGTCCGGCGAGTGTCGGCTCGCTTCACGCGTGGATAAGGGCGGAGGTCAATGTCGCGCCGGATTCGACATTCCTGTTGCTCGCGCTGGGTCTCGGTGTGCGTTTTTCGGATTTTTCGGTGAACACGGAGGTTATCACGCCCAACAGCGACGGCCTAAACGACATATTGAGGTTCAATATCCCGGACGGGATTGTCGATTGGACGGTTGAGATTTACAATTCGGGTGGCAAGCCGGTCGTTTCCGGGCGATTTTTGGATTGGGACGCAAGAAAGGATGGCTCGGTTGTGCCGATAGGGACGTATTATTTCCGTCTCTCTTCCGGCGGCGAGACCAAGCTCAGCGGGGCAATATCGGTTATTTATTGAGGTAAAAGGTAATAGGTGCCGCCGACACGCGGAGCAATTTCCTTGACTTCACTCTTCTTATTTCTTATTATTAAAGGTGAAG
>DAOWNU010000246.1 GCA_030642425.1 bacterium
ATTCCGACGGCAGGGTAATCAGTCAGGATACCGCCCTCGGCTCCTCGATAATCATCGACGGCACGGTCGTTCCGGGGACTATCACCGATGCCAACGGCAAAATTTCGTTCGCAAACGATACTCTCATCACGATGGGCAGAATCGGCATCGGAACGACAGACCCGTCGCAGAAGTTGGAAGTCGCAGGTAACGCCATAGTGAACCAAATTCATCTCGCCTCCGGCGGAACAACCGGCTGGGAAAACCAGATCGCCTGGTTTGCTTCGGATAGGACTACGATAAACCACGTCCTGTTTATGGACGCAAGCGACGGCGACAAGCTTAAACTCGACTTGGGCTATGGCGGTTCCCCCGCAGAAAAAGTTTTCGAATTCGAGAATGGACGAGTTGGTTTCGGAACAAACGAACCGGACGCCCGCCTTCACATCCACAACGGCCACGACTGCGACACTCTCGGCGGCGGCTATATCGTCCTCGGCAGTGTCGGCGGCGAGAACATCGTCATCGACAACAACGAGATAATGGCCCGCGACGACAGCTCGACGAGTGATCTTTATATCCAGAAAGACGGCGGAAACACTTATCTAAACGAAAACGGCGGGCATGTCTCTATCGGAATCGCATCCGCGGGAGCGAAACTTCGTGTCGAAGCCGAGGGCAAACACACATGGAGTGAATGGCATTCTAACCCGTTCGAGATATGGGACGGCGAAGAATGCCTCTATATGGGCGCTGACGACTCAAACAATGTTTCCTATATAGAAGCCGTGGGCAATCCAGTCACCACACGCTCAACTTAAACTACCGCGGTGGCGCGGTAACAACCGGCGGCCATTTTCACGTCGGCGGGAATATCTATATCCCCAACGGCATCAGCGACGGCGTCAGCTTCGGCGATTCGAGCCAGATGATCCTCGCCGACGGCGACGGCGGATGGGGCTGGCACGACTTCGAGCTTAGTGACCTTATCGACATCGATACTGCGGGCGTTGTGGACGGTCAGGTTCTCAAATGGATCGCGGTCGCGGGCGAATGGCGCCCCGCGAACGATGTCGGCGGCGCAACCGGCGCAGACAACTGGGGAACGCAGGTCGTTTTGCGCGACTCATCCCTCCTCGGCGACGGCACCGCGGGCGACCACCTCGGAATCGACTGGGACACGCTCGACGCACATATAAATCGCTATGTCGTTCTGAACGACCTCCACAACGTGGACGATACCGGTGTGGCGGACGGCGAGGTTCTGGCATGGGTGGAGGCCGCAAACGAATGGCGCCCCCTGATAATCGGCCCCGGCGGACTCGGAGATAACTGGGGCACGCAGATTACCGAGACCGACTCCTCCCTCATCGGCGACGGCACCGCTGGCAACCTCCTCGGCGTAAACTGGGACACTCTACAGGCTTATCCCGATACCCTTATTGTTCTCGACGATCTGGATGACGTCGATATCGACAGCCTCGACGAGTATTCGATTCTCGGATGGGACCACGAAGACAGCCTCTGGAAACCCCATTACGACGACGACTGGGACATGAACAACGAGCTTATCGACTCAATCGTATGGGAACCGATCGACAGCGTCGATACGATGTTCTCCACGCTACGCATTATCGAGCACTCGGTCGATTGGAACGTCGGAATACCGGTTGACCGGGACGATATAACCGACAACAGCGTATTCGAGCTTGCCGATATCGACACGACCGGCCTCACCGAAGGCTACCTGATGCGCTGGACCTTCATCGAAACACTATTCGTCGGCGACGACACCACACTCGTCTATAAATGGCAGCCTGTCGATTTGGGTGAGATGCTCGATGAGCATCAAATCGGCGACCTCGGCGATGTCAGCGACAGCGTCCCGATAACCGGCGACGTCATGCAGTGGCTCGGCACCGAATGGGGCCCCGGAATCGACGTCGAAGACATCATCAATGTCTGGCAAGACCACCACGGCTATATCCGGCCGCTAACTCCGGGCACCGCCGATTTCCGCGTCTATGATTTCGACTCGTCGTGTGCTGTAACACTTATAGAGACCACCGGCACGGCCAGCGGCACGTGGTATGGATTGAAAGTTGACCGTCGCGGTGTCGCGGCATCCGACGGTTTCGGGATTTACGGATTAGCCGGAACCGACGGCGGCATCTCTCCCGGAAGCGAATTCTACGGTGTCAAAGGCAAAGCCAGCGGCGGACACACCGTCTATGGCCTCTACGGCGACGGCGATTATCCCGGCGCGCTCGGCACCGGCTACGGCCTCTACGCGCGCGGGAAAACCTACGGCGTCTATGGCTACGGAACCGGAACCGATGGTATCGGTATCTACGGAAAAGCTGCCGACGGATTGGCCGGATATTTCCACGGCTATGTCGGAATCAATATAACCGACAAAGAGGCGATTTTCGACGCTTACTCGGATCAGGACGGAAACGAGATCCCGAGTGGCAGATTCAGCATGCACGACGCCGGTTTCGACAACGAAATAATCTTCAACGAGAAATGGGGCGGCGGCATAGGCTCGAGGGCGCTTATCCATGCGAAATCTAACGGAAACTCCGTCTTCATAGCAAAACCCGATGGCAATGTCGAGGCACCTTCCGGTAGAATCAAAGACAAAACCGGCTTCGTCATGCCCGTGGGATCGATAATGCCTTACGCCCGAAGCACCGCCCCCGAAGGCTGGCATTTCTGCGACGGCAGCTCGCACGGCACAGGGGATTATCCCGATCTATTCGACGTCATCGGTCATACTTACGGCGGTTCCGGTGCCTCTTTCCACGTGCCCAATCTTCACGGCAGAGTTCCGGTCGGCAAGAATACCGGCACATTTAGCACACTTGGACATACGGGCGGACATGAAACACATACTCTTACTACTGCCGAGTTGCCGAGCCACAACCACGGAGTAACCGACCCCGGACATGACCATAGATATTATGACCGTATTCGAGGAACCGAAAGTGCATTTGGTAGCGGCGCTGCTCATCGCGGTTCTGAAGATGAAGATGGGGGGCATCATGATACCGAATCGCGCACAACTGGAATCACAATAAACCATACCGGCAGCAACCATGCGCACAACAACCTTCAGCCGTATATCGTGCTGAATTATATTATTAAGTATTAACCCGTAGGGGCAGGTCTCAGACCTGCCCTGGGGACGGGCGGGTTTAGAACCCGCCCCTACAGATTGAAAACGATGACGATGTTCCCGTAGGGGAGGGCCTATGTGCCCTCCCGAATGCGCGGGAATGCGATAGATAGCAATGCAACGGGCGGGAGCACACACAGGTGCTCCCCTACGAATAAGGAGATAACATGATCGATCTAACCGCGATAATAAAGAAGGGTGAGGTGCAATATGTTGCCCTTTGCCCCGAACTCGATGTCGTAAGTCAGGGATATTCCATCGAAGATGCGATAGCAAACCTGACCGAGGCGTGCGAGCTATATGTAGAAGAGATGGGCTTGCCAGAGGGAATTGGCGAGGGCGAGATCATAATTACTCATATCGGGGTGAAAGAACATGAAGTTGCCTGTTCTATCGGGGCATGAAGTCATCAAGGCTCTATCGAAAGGTGGGTTCGAGGTCGCAAGGCGAAAAAGTAGCCATATTATCATGGTCAAGCGAACCGAAACGGGTAAGGTGGGCGTCGTTGTCCCGGACCACAGAGAAATCGATAAGGGAACCTTGCTCGAGATAATCCGGCAAGCCGGGATGACAAAGGAAGAATTCATCCGATTAACAAGGAAATAACCGTAGGGGAGGGTCCGTGACCTTCCCGAATGCGGACGACGACGGGCGGGTTTAGAACCCGCCCCTACGGATTGAAAACATTAGCGTTCGTTCTTATCCCATGCCGGACGCACCTGAAATTTGCGGAGTTCTTACGCGCAATATTGCGGAATCGCGTCAAAATAAATGAGATCGATGTAATGTCTAAGGAGAACAACATAATATTAAATGGGAACGGCGACGATAGCAAGCGTGTCGGCC
>DAOWNU010000294.1 GCA_030642425.1 bacterium
CAAACTTTATCATGTTCAAGCCGTGCAGTCAATTATTCAAGCGCCGCAAGTGGTCATTCAAGCCAAACTTTATCATGTCCAAGCCGCGCAGTCAATTATTCAAGCGCTGCAAGTGGTCATTCAAGCCAAACTTTATCATATTCAAGTCGCGCAGTCAATTATTCAAGCGCCGCAAGTGGTCATTCAAGACTTGGATGAGCGTCTGCACGACTTGAAAGGGTGTCTGCACGACTTATTTAACCGTCCGCGAGGCTTGAATGACCATCTGCGAGGGTTGTTTAACCCCTTGCGAGACTTGAAATGGTGTCCGCGGAGCTTGTTTAATAGTCCGCGAGGCTTGAAAGGGCATCTGCGAAACTTGTTTAACCGCTATTTTCAGTTGAAAAGATGTCCGCGGAGCTTGTTTATCAAAAGAAATGACTTGAACAGGTATCCGCGAGTGTTGTTCACACAAACAAACCACCCATCGAGACAATTGGTGAGATGTGAATAGCTTTTTGATTTTTAATATGTCATTTTGCATTTTAAATTTTGATATTTAATTTATTTTCTCAGAACGCCCTTGCAAAACCGCAATTGTCGTGCTAATATTCCGTTGTGCGCAGGCTTCTAATAATACTGATTATCCCCGTTTTGGGACTGGCGCTCTCCGGGGCCGGAGATTACATGACCTCCGAAGAAGAGATACTCGACGCCCTCGCACGCGACGAGATAAACTTCACACAGTATTACGATCTTGTCGAGCTTTTTATAGAAAAGGTGAGCGTGTTCGGGCCAAATCTGGAAAGATTGCTCGTGATTCCGGGGATCGACAGGCGCTGGATCGACGCGCTTCATGAGGCGGTCGCCCACGCCGGCCCCTACGGCACCGAAGAGCAGCTTATTAGATATTTCCCATACGATTTCGAGCGGATCGCGGCATTTATTATATTTGAAAAGCCGACGAAAAGAGATTGGAGCGCGGGCGCAAAGCTATACACGCATGGCCGCTATATTGCCGAAGACCCCTATTATCCCAAGTCGTATATCACACTCGACGCCAAACATTCTGGCCTCGGCGCTGATATTCGCCTGCACGAGGACTGCGACGGCACACGCGTGCGAAGGAGAAGCCTTTCTGGAAAGCTGTTCGGCGGCGATTTCATTCTCGGCAGTTTCAGAAAGGGCCTCGGCCCGGGGCTGATAATGGGAAAGGCCTTCTATATCCCCGGCGCGGAACGCGAGAATTCCACCGCCGAATCGTTTATCAACCCGCAAGACAACATGTTCAACGGCTTCCGCTACGACAGGGGTTTCGGCAAAATCGGGATTGGAATGCTCGCGAGCAGGATAGTCTATGATTCTGTAGCGGTGGACGCGATGGGGGCAATGTTATCATGGCATCCCGCCGGGAATCTTAGTTTCGGCGGCGTATTCGGCTACGGCGACGCTCGCTCCCGGCCGGAAAATTCCACATTCAGGCAAAGCACGGGTTCGCTGTTCGGGATTGCGGAACTCGACGGGGGAGAATTTTTTGCGGAAATCGGCCTGATAGACAACGCACAAACGGGATTCATGGCCGGTATGACCCGCAAGATTTCGGAGTCGAGGACACTCGCCGAGGTCTGGAGCTATTCCAAAAGTTTCAATCCCATGAACGCGAAGGGCCTTTCGGATTACCGGCAGACCTATATCGAACTCGACGGCTCTGGCGTGACCCAGCGTTCCCGCGAGGCGGGCGAATCCGGTTTCGAGGTCAAGGTTACAACCCCGCTTCCGGGCGATATTTTCTTCGATTTTGAGCAATCGGGATGGCGCACACCGGCGATAGGCGATTGGGGGCTTAGCTCGGAGACGGCGTTGAACTATAGAGGAAGGGACGGCAGGCGTATTCGCGGCGGGTTCTCGTGGGAAAAGCGATATACGGGGGACAGCTTTCGCCTGAAAGAAACGCTTCGCCTGCGGATGAACTGGCCCCTCATTCGGGATATGTCTATCGGCGCATATTTCCGGCTCCGCTGGACAACGACGGAATCGGAGAGGTTCCGCAGTCTCTCCGTCTATCCCGAAATAAGCTGCGACCGTTTCACCCCGATGACCCTGAAACTTAGAATCAAAAAGTATAAAAGCCGGATGGCCGACGACGATAACGGCTATTGGGAACTGCGCCTCCGCGACGAACTCCGCAGCGGTCCGATTCTCTGGATAGCCGAGTTGCGCCACGCCGCTTACGACGATATCGACAAGGAATCTCTGACCGAGTTCCGTGTAACCGCAGCTTATTATTGGAGGTAGCTATTGTCCTAAGAACTCAGATAACTGTCCATTTTATGGTAAATTAAAATTAAAAAATTAAAATGCAAAATAACAAATTAAAAATTAAAAAGAAAAAAAGAGAAGAAATAGAATAAAACTATCGTATTCATGGAATTTTGTGTTTCTACAAGAATGTCCATAGAGCACGCAAATCAAGCGCCTGCCGGGATGCAAACAAGAATCAGTGCTGATGCATTCAGAGAATTTTGAATTTTTATATGTCCCTTTGATATTTAATTTTTAATATTTGATTTTATTGGGTTTGAAATTTAAGTTTATTGGGACAACATTGATTGGAGGTAGCATGTCCGAACGAGAAATTTTGTATGGCCGCAATTCGGTTGTCGAGGCTGTTCGAGGGGGAAGGAAAGTCCACCGTATCTGGTTGACAAAGCCCACAGCCGGGGCTATCGGCAAATCTCTCACTGAAGTCTGGGGCGCCGTCGAGGTCGTCCCGAAAAGCGTTATTGCCGAAATCACCGGCAGGGGAGATAATCAGGGCGCCGCCGCCGAGGTCGATCCATTTGAATATGCCCATCCGAAATCGCTTCTCGACCTGAATTCGGGAGTGATACTGACCGCGGACGGCATAACCGACCCGCGAAACCTCGGCGCGACAATTCGCAGCGCGGTTCTTCTGGGCGCAAAGGCCATATTGATCCCGAACAAAAATTCCGCAAGCGTAACACCGGTGGTGGTGCATGCGTCTTCGGGCGCGACGGAGCATATTCCGATAGCCCGCGTGGATTCTTTGACACACATGCTCGGTTTGCTCGGGGAAAGGGGATTTGCAATAGCGGGAGCGGTTCTTCCGGGCAAAGGGACTGTGAACGTCGCGGATTACAAGGCCCCGGACAAGCTCTGTATTATTGTCGGCGATGAGGGCGGCGGGATACGGAATAAGGTGCTTAGAAAATGCGGCGCCCTTCTCTCGATCCCCCAAAAATCGGATTTCAACAGCTTCAACGTCTCGGTGGCGGCCTCGATAATTCTTTACGAACTGCAGACCGGGTCGGGAAGATTCATTGCAAAATTAGCAATGAGCAATTAGCAAGGGAAATTTATCTTGTGAGATGCTGTAAATTGGTTATATTGAGGGCGATGGAAATAAAAACGCAAAATTTCAAAGAGATAATTGATAGATGAGCAACGTCTTATGAAAACCACCTTTTCGTCAGATAATATTGAGAAACTCGACGATTATCTTCCCGCCGAGGTCGTTGAGCTGGAAAATCCGCAGACCGATATTCCGAGAATCGCAAAGG
>DAOWNU010000304.1 GCA_030642425.1 bacterium
CGCTCTGCGGTGTAACGTTTTGGGCGACGCTCCGCGTCGATGGGTTGGGATGGAATTAAACATTAGACATTAGGACTTCATTAGGATTTAGGGCTTAGATATTAGGATTGTTCTTAACCCATAATCCGGGTTGGATAAAATAAACAAAACATTTGCATTGTATTCGGTTATCGATATTATTTCACGGCGTTACAAAAAGATTATCGAAGGAGAAAAATGAAATATTCCGACAGGGTTTCAAAGCTGGGGAATTCGATCACACTCGCAATTTCCGCGAAAGCCAAGGCGATGAAAGGCCGCGGCCTGGACGTTATCAGCCTCTCCGCGGGGCAGCCGGATTTCCCGACACCGGAGCATATCAAGGCGGCGGGTATTGCGGCTATCGAGGGAAATATCACGGGCTACACCGCAAGTTCCGGAACGCCGGCGCTTCGCGTGGCGGCGGCGGAATGGATGACGCGCGAAACGGGAGTCGAATACTCCCCCGACAGAATTCTCATATCCACCGGCGCAAAATATTCGCTGGCACTAACGATTTTGACAACGGTCAATCCCGGCGAAGAGGTGATTTTCGCGGCGCCATATTGGGTGAGCTATCCGGAGATGGTCAATCTCGCCGAGGGCGTGCCGGTTATTGTCAAAACCGATTTTGCGAACGGTTTCAAACTCACTCCGGCAATGCTGGAAAATAATATAACCGACAAAACGAGGGTCGTGCTCCTTAATTCGCCCTCCAACCCGACCGGCTCGGTTTATACGAAAGAAGAAACAATCGCTCTCGCCAAAGTTTTGGAAAAATACCCGGATATCTGGATTGTCAGCGACGAGATATACAGCCGCCTTATCTACGGGGACACGGAGCATTTCTCGATTGCCGCGGTCTCGCCCGCGATAGCCGCGCGGACAATCGTTGTCAACGGCGTGAGCAAAACTTTCGCGATGACCGGCTGGCGTATCGGCTGGATGGCCGGCCCGAAAGAGTTTATCGCCCGCGCGGGAAAAATGCAGAGCCACACAACGAGCTGCCCTTCCAGTATTAGCCAACATGCCGCGGAGAAAGCGCTGACATTGCCGGACGATTTCCTTATCGAGATGGAAGGCGCCTATCTTCGCCGCCGCGATATGTTTATCGAGCTTCTGAAGGACATCCCCGAAATCGAGCCTTTCAAGCCAGACGGCGCTTTCTACCTTTTCTGCGACATCGGATCGATAATCGGCAAAACGACGCCGGAGGGGAAGAGAATAAATTCCAGTGTGGATTTTGCGGATTATCTTCTGGAGCAGGCTTTGGTGGCGGCAGTTCCGGGCGGTGCGTTTGGGATCGAGGGCTATATCCGATTCTCATTCGCGGCCAGCGACGAGGCTATCGAACGCGGGGTAAGCCGTATCGCCGAAGCGGTAAGGAAGCTGTCGTGAAGGAGATCGTGTTTCATCCAATCGGCGTCGTCCATTCCCCGATCGGGAGACATTCGGAAGCTCCAATTCAGCCGCAGTATTCTAAGTTCGAGGGGGAGATCGAGATTTTCCCGGAATTTGCCGATGGCCTGAAGGATTTGGACGGGTTCTCGCATATCACCGTGGTGTTCAATTTTCATCTGTCCGAAAATTACGAGCTTCTGACATACCCGTATATGGATTCCGAAAAACGCGGTGTTTTCGCGACCAGATCGCCCTGGCGGCCGAACGCGATAGGGATTTCGACACTTCGGCTATTGTCCGTCGATGGCGGCCGGCTAAAAGTGCGCGGACTGGACATCCTCGACGGCGCGCCGGTATTGGATATAAAACCGCATATTCCGGGTTTCGCCGAGTCGGATAGCGAGATAAGAACGGGTTGGTTGAAGAATCGCCCTGCGACTACGGACGGCAGGAAATCTTCGCGAGACAGGAAGGATAACAGGTAATCTATGCCGACTTACGAGTATAAATGCAGATCGTGCGGCCATGTTTTCGAGGCTTTCCAAAAGATAACGGATGCGCCCTTAACCAAATGCCCCGAATGCGGCGGGGAGCTGTATCGCGTTATCTACGGCGGCTCCGGCGTGATTTTCAAGGGCAGCGGCTGGTATGTGACCGATTATGGGAAGGGGCGATCTTCGGCAACTCCGGGAGCAAACGCCGAAAAACAGGCGAAGAAGGATATTGCGAAAGAAAAACCGAAGGAAAAACCGAAGGCAAAGGAAGAATAGTGGATTGGAAAATTTTCTTCACGTCGTTCGTTACGATATTTCTCGCGGAGCTTGGCGACAAAACACAGCTTGCCACACTTTGTTTTGCGGCGAAGTCCCCGAGGCCGATGTCGGTATTTATCGGCTCCGGTCTGGCGCTTCTTCTTTCCGCCGCGCTCGCGGTTGTGCTCGGGAGTTTTTTGGGGAAGGCGATTCCCGTGAATATTATCTCAAAACTGGCGGGGGGAGTGTTTATTGTGATGGGCGTTCTTCTGATAATCGGAAAGCTTTAGTGTGTTGAAATCGAGTCGGCGCGGGCCGCAGTTATTTTCCCCGCTCTGTCGACGCGGAGCGTCACCATTTACATTACACCGCAGAGCGGAGTGACGAGAGAAATCAGAACTCCTCTTTCCTATCGCACTGCTGCGTTTATCCATAGACCCGCTGCGCGGAACCGTCGAACCGCTGCATCCGGTCGGCGAACTCATCCGCGAATCAATCAAACCGCTGCGCGAACCTGTCCAACCACTACGTCTTATCAACGAACCGCTACGTCCGCCCAAACAACTACTACCCAAAGCCATCGAACTGCTACGCGAGACCAAACAACTGCTACGCCTAACCATCCAACTCTTAGATGGCTTCACGTAGAGGTTAGTTGGTCGTATGCAGGGGTTAGTTGGTCGTATGTAGAGGTTAGATGGCTCGGCGTAGAGGTTAGTTGACCGTGCGTAGAGGTTAGATGGCTGCATGTAGAGGTTAGTTGACCGTGCGTAGAGGTTATTTGACCGCATGTATCGGTTAGTTAGCCGTATGTATAGGTTAGTTAATCGCATTAAGATGTTATTTGACCCCGCATAGTGGTTCGAAAACCGCCTTGAGTTAATAATCGACCATGCGCAGTGCATCGTCGCGTCGAAAGACGCTGTAAAGAGCAATAACTCTTGAAAATAATAACCCCTTCACCTAAAAAGCGCAAGGAATAATATGAGAAATGAAGAAAATTGTAGGGGTGACCCCATGTGGTCGCCCGTCGTCAGGGCGCACACACGGGTGCGCCCCTACGGGAATATCATCGTTTTAAATCGTCTAATCCGCAGAATCTGCGAAGATTTCCGCCTACCGGATGAGCGTTATCCTTTACGCTATACCGCAAAGCGGTGTAACGAGAAAAAAAAACGTGCCTACGCAGAGGTGGCTGTCTCAAAACCTCTTTTATTTACAAAATAATTATGTATATTGTTTTTGCAAATAAAATGGAGGTTTTGAAATATGAGCTATGAGATACATGCGAATTACTATCA
>DAOWNU010000231.1 GCA_030642425.1 bacterium
AAATATTATTTAATCCGGTTCATTATATCAAAGCTCAAATGTCAAAGGCCTGATAACGACCAGTCGTAGGGCGTTTCGATACGGGCTAAAGCCCTACTCAACGATCGGACCGGTGGCTGAGTAGAGGCGAAGCCTCGTATCGAAGCCCAACTGCTCAATGACCGACATTTAGCCGTTCACTGCTTGTCCTGAGCCTGTCGGAGGGTGCAACCGCCCCTACATCATTTCAAATACACGACGCGATTTCTATTCCTTATAATAAGCTAACCCAAAAGAAATTGTCCCCCAACTTTTTTAAAAAACCCCTTGACATTTAAGAATGCCTAAATATATTAACTATGGCTAATAGGTTTTTCTCAAATGTTTCGGTTAAAAAATAGTGAATTTTAGATTAAAATAAATAATAAAAAAAGGAGAAACACGATGAAAACGTTTGTTATGTGCTTCGTTCTGATGTCTGCCGCTGTGGCGTTCGCGCTGGATGTTTCCGGCACGGTTGTCGATTCGGTAACTCTGGAGGCGATTCCGGGGGCGAATGTCTATCTCGAAGAGATGAAAAAAATCGGCGCCGCCGCGAGTATCGACGGCAAATTCACTGTCAAGAATGTTCCAAGCGGCAACTGGACGTTCTCGGTAACGGCCATGGGCTACGGCAAGTCCAGCAAAGTTGTGCCGATAGGCGACGAAAAAGATGTCGAACTGGATTTTCAACTTTTCCCCTCGGTTTTCAAGGGCGACGTTGTAACTGTTACGGCCACGCGCGAACCCAGAGTTGCAAAGGAACTCCCGATTCGGACGGAGGTTATAACTTCGGAAAACATTTTGGAGAAGGGCGCGAGCGATCTGTATGAAGCGTTCGAGGGGGAGCCGGGAATTCGTGTCGAGCAGCAATGCTCAAACTGCAATTTCTCGATGCTCCGTGTCGCCGGTCTCGAAGGCGGATATGCCGAAATGCTTATCGACGGGCAGCCGATTTTCACCGGACTTGCCGGTGTTTATGGCTTGCAGCAGATACAGGCCGCGAATATCGAGCAGATAGAGATAGTAAAAGGCGCGGGTTCGGCGCTTTACGGGCCAAACGCGCTCGGCGGGGTCGTGAATATTCGCATGCGTGAACCTGGGCCTATTCCGGTGATGAATCTGGGCTTTTCTATTGGAGAAAAGGAAACCTATTCGTTCAATTTCGGTGGAACGATGCGAAAAAACAGGCTCGCGGTTTCTTATTCTTTCCAGAGCGACGTTAAGGGGGAGATAGACCAGACGGGCAATGTCAGTCCGTCGTTTGTCGAGGATGGCGACTATGACGACGCCGGCGCCGACGGATACACCGACCGTGTAAAATCCAACGATTACGGCGCGGCGTTGAAAGTTCATGTTTATGAGCCGACCGGTGTCGGCAGCAAGCTCAATGTTTTCGGACGGGCAATGGGTGAATTCCGCAAGGGCGGATTTATCGAGACTTTCGACGATCCGTTCGACCCGGACGCCGAGCATATCCGCACCAGACGATACGAATCGGGGATTGGTTATTCCCACGATTTTTCGAGGGGCAGCCGCGCGGAACTCAACCTGACTTATGTGGATAATTACCGCAACGCCACAAACGGCGCGGCTTGGGACAAGGCTATCGAGGCGGGTATGCTCGACGACGATCTCGAGCTAACGACCGAGGGACAGGACTATATCGACGAATATGGAATGAGGGCTTTCAAGGATAATTTTTTCCCGTTGCCGTTTATCTCGCAGGAAAATCTTTATCTTGCCGACGCAACCTATTCGCATCCACTGCCCTGGGCGGGAGATATAATGGTCGGAGCGCAGTATCGGCGCAGCGATCTCGATCAGGATATCAACGGGGACGATACCGATGAGAAATCCGCGGACGATATGGGGTTTTTCGCCCAGCTCGACATATTCCCGTTCACGGAAAAATGCGAGATTATTCTCGGCAGTCGCTACGATTTACACAATTCCAGCGATAAGTCAACCAATCTCGATTACGAGACGAGCGCTTTTAATCCGCGAATCGCCGCGCGCTACGGTTTTACAGACGATTTCATTCTCCGGGCGTCTCTTGGAACGGGATTCCGGGTTCCGTATCTTTTCGCCGAAGACCTTCACCTGTGTGCGTCGTCGCCGAAAATATACAAGGGTGACGATTTAAAACCCGAGAAGGCGATGAGTATATCTGTCGGCGTGGACTATGAGATCGCCTATCATCAGTTAGGTCTGAGCTTTTTCGACACGCGAATAGATGACAAGGTCGAGTTTATCGATCCGGAGGGCGGCGATGTTCCCGCGGGTTACGATTTCCGATGGTCTAATGTCGGCAAGGCATACACAAACGGTGTAGAATTCTATGTCGAGGGGATACCGCTCTACTGGCTGGAATATCGCGCAAATGCTGTTTATACAAATGCCAAATTCGAAGAGCTACGCGATCCCGACGATGAAAACAGCGACCATATCCCGCGATCTCCTGCTATTACCGCCAATGCTTCGGTAAAATTTCGACCGGGTAAATTTGGCGTTAATTTCGGCGCGGATTATACGGGAAGTATGTATATAGACCACGTGCCGGAGGAGGACGAGGCTAACTATATACTCGAAGAGACCGACCCTTATGTAATTTTTAACGCGCGAATAGGTTACGACATTCTCGATAATGTCGAGCTATTCGTCAAGGGGCGCAATCTATTCGACTATACACAACCGACACGCGATATAACTGACGCTGCATATATGTATGCGCCGCTCTATGGTCGAACTATCTCGGCGGGGATTAATGTATCTTTGAATCCGTGATAGGTTAGTAGGGGAGCACCTGTGTTTGCTCCCGGTCGGAATCGCCGACAGTTATTTCGAAAATGAAATAATCTTCGCCGAACTGCATAAGCGGCGAGAGATTGGGCGCAAGGGTTTTCATCGTCTCGATTGCCGGTCCTCGCGCCCAGTTTTCATTCTCACGCGGCTCGAAATGGATTATTTCGTCGCTCGATATTATGGTTTCCGGAAAATAACCGGCAATATATTTGATATTATTCTCGAGAACGAACACGGCTATCCGCTCTTCTTTAATATATTCCTCGAAAAAGGCGCGGTCGTTACAGATGCCGTCGAGATTGACAACTTTTTTCCCGGAAACGAACGAAAACGTTCCCGCCCAGAAACAGCCGATAATATCATCGTCATAGATGTTCTTTCTCGCCCATAGCGCGGCCTTATATCTGCTTTCGGTGAGCCGTGTATCGACCGGCGGGTTAATAATATTTTTTCTAAAAGTCTGAGCGACCGCGCCAATGAGAAGTAATATAATCAAACCCGCCGTGGCCACGTCGCTTTTAGAAAATTTGCGCAGAAATAAGCAGACGCAATAGACCAGCGCAATCCCTATCACGACCGCTTCCACAACGAAATAATAACTCGTGTATATCCGGTTTTCGCGGTAGATAAGAACCATAAACAAAAGATGGGCCGCGGAATACAGAGTGAGCGTTTTTATTGCAAACGCCTTCTCTTTCCGAAAAGCTATCAGGGCGATAATCGCGGCGAATATACACATCAGAACAAGCCCGATAAGGAGCAGACGGGAATTATCGACCGGCGCGCCGCCGAGCAAAAACTGCTGAAGAATGTGCACAGGCCCTTTCCACTCGCCGGAAGCGAAATAGGAGGCGGTATCGGGAAGATATTTTGCTAAAAACCATTTTTTCACAGTGCCGGAAATGGGAACAAGGCCGCCGAAAAGGAGTTTGTTTCGAATAAGATATGGCGAAATTACCGCCAATTCGGCCAGCCCCGCGGCAAAAAGGAAAATTGCCTTTCGGCGCAAGGCAATCTCGCGAATCCCGAAAAGCACAATCGCGGCGAGCACGAAGCTCAGAAGAAATGAATCCAGACGCGCGAGGAAAGTTACTCCGAGTAAAATGCCCAAGATCGCCCCGTTTCGCGCGGTCATCCCTTTCTCCCGATCGTGCAGGAAGCGGTCCAAAATTATTGAGGTCAGAGTAAAAATAAAAAGAAACAGGGCGGTCTCCAGACCGTTGACAGCGCGGAGTTTCAAGCATGGGAATAGCAATGGCACAACGCTCAAAGCGGCGAATGTGAAAACATCGTTTATTTGCGACGCGAGAATTCGCATCAGCAGAACCAGAAACAGGTGAAAGAGGATGATCCCGAGGATA
>DAOWNU010000331.1 GCA_030642425.1 bacterium
CGTTGGTTATGAGTATAATAGGATAGGCCTCGACTCCGATCTCGCGGAGCATTGTCGAAAACAGGATCGATTTATCCGTGCAGTCGCCGTATTTTTTCTCGAAGGTGAAAGCCGCATCGTGTCCGGTTTGCCCGCTCGATATGGAGCCTTTGATGCTGATATAATGGATTTTCCTTTGCACCCACGTGTATATTCGGTTTATCGAGTCCGCCATATCCGCCGCGTCCTCGGTGATCTCCGCAACTTTAGCGCGAATCTCTTCGGTGGCGGTCATGCGGCTCGACATCAGCCCGCCGAGCCAATCGTGAAGATAATCCCAATCCTGAAAAAGCGTGGCGTCGAAACGCGGCACAAGATCGCCCCATGACGGCGCGTCTATCTCCTCTACCAAAGGCTCAACATCGGTCAACAGCCATTCGTATGACGTGAAATTTTCGTCTTCGGTGATTCTGGGAGAAAGGTTGCCGTCGGGCCAGTCATAATTGCGGTAATTGAGTTTTTTATCGTTCGGGACGATTATTTTGCATCGGCTTTCCGCCACCGGAACATCGTCCTGAAAATAGAAACCGGGAGAGAAAAAGTTCGGGTCGAAAGGGTTATATGTTTCTTTCTCGAAAAAATATTCCACAATCGATCCGACCGTAACCTGCGGAAATGTTGCGGACATTACCTTTCCGTAGCTGAAAAAAACGCCCGCGTCCGACGGTTCACTTATCGTGTATGCGGTCGTATCCCACCAGAATTCTTCGCCTTCGGACGAGATAACGCGCGCGAAAAGAATTTTTACACGGCTGCGACCCTCCTCGAAACCAAGCGGCCTTTGTCCCCAAACGAGATTGCTCGATTTTAGGATTTTTCCGGCGAAATGATAGGTATATGTTCGCGTGCCGTCGTTTTTCAATCGATATGTGCCGTGGTCTATCAGGACAATCCCCGCCGCGTCGGGGAATTGAGCGAAAGTTCTTTCCGCACTCTCCATAAGTTCACGCTTGTCCGCCGCGAGATCGGAGTGGATCGCCGCCGCCTGTTCGCCCATTTTCTCTTCGACCGGCGCTTCCAATGTCAATCGCGCGACCTTTTCGCGGTCATAATTCACGCCGTCTATCCGGATTATGCCGTCGCGGAATATGATCGGGCCGCCCTCGAGCGAGCCGCCGTCGGAGAAATCGATCACATCCGCAAAGGCGCATGAAATAAGAATTGACGTTAGTATTGCATATATGAGCAGCTTCACGTTGCCTCCGTTGATAAAAAAATCCTAATGTCAAAACTCAAATATCACCGGACGCCCGGTGGTGAAATCAAATCCAAAACTCAAATGTCAAAACCCGCCCGTTACACAGCTGGAGCTGTGTAACGGGGAGCAATATTCACATCACCCACAAGAAACACACCTCAGGCTTATCTCGACACGCCTGTTCTCGCGCCTCTCCGTATCGTTCGAGTTCGCGTTGAGTGGATACATCTCGCCGAACCAGGAGATATCGAATCCGACATTGCCGTTGACACGCTCGCCGAGATAACCGGCGACACTGTTCGCGCGCCGTTTCGACAGTTGCATATTGCTTCCGGTCGGGCCGAGATTGCAGGCGTAGCCGCGCACGTGCAGCTCGAGCGCCAGCGTGTCGGGAAGAGAATTAACCGCCGCAACTACAGCGTCCAGAATCATTCCGGCCTCGGGAAGGATATCGACGTTGCCGGGGTCCCTGAACGGGATATTGTTCGTGCTCAGCAGCTCTTCGGGCAGGACGAACGGCTCCTGCAGCAATACGATAGGATGAAACTCACCGGGAGCGCGATATTCACCGCGAAACCGATTGCCGTCGGGATCGACGAGCGCGATCCGGTGAAGAATGCCGTCTTTTTCGCGGTGGACGGGATAATATGTTATCGCGTAACTTCCGTCCATCACGGCGGCGACCATCCCCGGCGAAAAGCCCCCTCCCGGCTGGACAAGATACACTCCCCCCGTGGCTCTGGCAATTTCCGCGAGCGCGCCGCGCCGGCTTTCGCCGTGCAAGAAAACGTTTATAGAAACGCCGTAACGCTCCGCGCGTTCGATAATGTGATATGGAACTTCCATTTCCGGGAAATCGCCGTCGGAGAAAAGGGCCACCGCCGCCGGGCTGGAGAATCGCTCCGCCACAAGATCGAGTGCCTCGACAAGCGCCCCGGAAAGATCGCTGCCGCGCGAGCCGGGATAGCTCAGGCTTTCCGGCGCAAAAAAGAGCGCGGAATCCGGCAGCATCCACGATAAAGTCCGCTCCGGCCCTTCGCCGAAACGCACGAGCGAAACCTCGCAGCCGCGGTCGGCGAGTATCGAAAGGTATCCCCAGATAAGCCTGTCGGTGAAATGGACATAGTCGCCCATGCTCGCGGAAATATCCTCGACAACGACTACGTTCGCGCCGGAGGGGACGCCGTATTCGATATATCGGTGTCGGCAGCTATCCGCCCAGCCAAAAATATCCTCTAACACAACGGCTCTGTCCATATCCAGCGGCATATCGCCGACCGGCAAAAAGAACGAAATGCTGTCCGGAAACGCGGAGATATCGAGATGCAGAAAGCGGTTTTTGTCCCATCGGAAAACGGGGAATTCGACCTGCGGAATATCGACCGTCCCGCCCGCGGAAATTGTCGGTTCCGGTCTTTTCCCCGCGCACGCGAGAACGAGAACGAAAACGAGAAAAAGCAGGATAGCCGCGATTATAATATGTCTTGCTCTCAAAATCATCGGGAGAATATATAATAGCTTCTGCGAAAAATCAAGGGCGCTGTTGAGAGATTTTAAAACTTATTTAGATAACTATAAACTAAAGGCGGCCTCATCAGCCGCCCAATATATTCCGAAAACCGCCTTGCCCGGTTCTCGGCAAAGTCATCCGACGACATTGTCGTCAGAATGACGCGAATGGCAGCGGCGTAAATGTGATTATGAATATCGCCAGAGCCGCTATAGCAAGCCGTTTGCGGGTCTTGTCCAGCGGAACCCAATCGTATATTGTCGGCGGGTGGCGAAGCTTGATAAGAATCAGAACCACTATCGCCCAAACAAGCCAGCCGGGCCAGAGAAACCCCAATGGCAGCAGCGCGATCCAGCAAAAACGCGCGATTTTCAACGATTTGACGCCGAAAACGGAGTATGCGATATGGCCGCCGTCGAGCTGGCCGATTGGGAGAAGATTTATGCCGGTAACCCACAGCCCGATCCACGCGGCGAATGCAACCGGGTGAAGCC
>DAOWNU010000220.1 GCA_030642425.1 bacterium
CCCATACCGCCGGTTTTTCCAACATTTACCTTGCCCACGGATAGCCGTATTCGCGATTTAACTTTCTCGCGTATAACTGCCGGACGACTTCTTCCGGTTTGGCCGGTCGGTCTTTGTCATTCGGCACGCCCTTGAAATAGGGCTTTCCCTTTTCATTCACATATAAATCCTTCTCCAGTCCGCTTATCTCAGACTTGGAGAAGAGCTTAATCGAGTGCTTGCTTCCGTGTATTATCTCTTCGATGGTCGGTTTATCGGGCATGTGTGCTCCTTATTTAAAAATTACGGGAGTAATTTAATGACTCAAATCGTTTTATGCAAGGGAATTCTACAACCCTAAAATATATTTTTTGTGGGCTTCTCATTTTCAGATTATGGTTATCATTATCTAATCATAATAGTCAATAATAATTTGCGTAATTCCGCGTAAGTCTTTGTGGTTCTAAGTCTCCTACAAATGAAAAATGGTCTCCTACGGCTTATTATACCCTTCCTTCAACGTGCTGTCAAGCTCCTTCAAGATATTATCCCCCTCCTTCAACACGCTGTCAAGCTCCTTCAAGATATTATACCCCTCCTTCGGCGTGCTGTCAAGCTCCTTCAGGCTATTACAGCCTTCCTTCAATGCGCTGTCAAGCTCCTTCAAGCTATTATACCCCTCCTTCAACATGCTGTCAAGCTCCTTCAACTCGGAAATGGCCTCCTTCAAGCCGCTTTTCGTGTCATTTTGGCAAATAACCCGCCCGAGCGCAAAATCTGTCAAGGGTATTTTCTCGCACCCGCTCCGCAAGGCATCGAATGGCCAATCGAACTCTACCTATATTTATAATACGCCGCGCAGGCGCCCTCGGAGGAGACCATGCACGGCCCCAAAGGGTTTTCCGGATTGCATCTCTTCTCGAACATAGGGCATTCGGGAGGGATTATTTTTCCGAGAATGATCTCGCCGCAGCGACAGCCTTCCAACTCCGGCGGTTCGCCACTCTCAAGCTCGAAACGGTTTTGGGCATCGAAAGATCGGAGGTGGGATCGAAGCGCCAGACCGCTTTCCGGGAAATCGCCTATCCCGCGCCAATAGGCGGTTACAGGCTCGAATGCACGCTCCATAAGGGCATTTGCGGTGGGATTGCCGCCCTCGTGGACAGCGCGATAGTATGAGTTGACCAATTTCGGCGCGCCCTTTTTTATCATGCCGGTGAGAACGAGCAGGCAGTCGGCGATATCTTCGGGAGAAAAGCCGGTTATCACGCCGGGGATGCCGAATTCATCGACAATAAAGGAATAGATCTCCGGGCCGATAATTGTCGAGACGTGTCCGGGAAGGATGAAGCCGTCGATAGCGAGTTCGGGATGCTCGCACAGGAGCCGGAGCGCCGGCGGCACGAGTTTCATCATGGGCAGGATCGAGAAGTTTTTTATTCCAAGCTCGTTTGCCTTTTCGACAGTCGCCGCGATAGCGGGAATAGTCGTCTCGAAACCGACCGCGAGGAAAACGACCTCGCTGCCGGGATTCTCATCGGCGATAGCCAGCGAATTGAAGGGCGAATAAACAACGCGCACGTCCGCGCCGAGAGCACGGGCGTCCAGAAGGCTTTTGCCCTGCGCCGGGACGCGCATCATATCGCCGAACGTCGTGATTATCACATTGTCGCGCCCCGCGAGCGACACCGCGCGCATAAGATCGCCCTCCGAGGTTACACAAATAGGACATCCGGGGCCGGAAACCAGCCTGAGCCTGTCGCCAAGCAAGCTGCGGATGCCCATCCCGGCAATCGACATCGTATGAGTTCCGCAGACCTCCATAAACCGCCATTGTTTGCCCACGGGAACTCGGGAGACAGACATCTCTATCGCACGCTTTATTGCATTCCTATTTTTCAATGTCCACTTTCTTCCCGATAAGTCCGACCGAGATGCCGGTGTAGGCCATCGGCCGCCGATATTTGAGATAATTTCTGACTCCCCTGCGAATTTGATACAGGCCGGGGATTCTAAACGGAATCAGCGGGAGATGAATACCTATCGGCCAGAGCGCCTCGCGCGTCATGCGGTAGCCGAGGCAGGGGGACATCCATTCGGCGTAGAAATCCACCGGTTCGAGGTCGTATTGAACTATCATTTTCTCCAGCTGTCCCAGTGTGAATTGCTTTTCCCAGCCCGCGAACCATTTGTTCAGGGCGATCAGGGCATGTTTGATAACCGTGTATATGTGGAAGGTCTGTGGAACGTCGATTATTGCGCAGCCGCCGGGTTTCAGGACGCGGGCGTTCTCGGCGATTATCCCCTCTTCCTCCCTGAAATGCTCGATTAGCCCCTGATGGAAAACCAGATCGAAGGTGCAGTCCGCGAATGGCAGGTGGAAGGCGTCGCCGCCGATAGGGATTGTTTTCGCGCGGTTTGTTTCGTTGATATTTTTTATCAACTGGAGGGAAGATGGCGCGTAATCGAGGGTATAGACCTCCGCGCCGAGCGCCGCCAGATCGAAACTGTCTCTGCCGCTTCCCGCGCCGACTTCGAGGATTTTTTTGCCCTCGAGTTCCTCTCCCCATAACCGCGTTACAGCCACCAATATTCGACCGGAGTTGTCATACATCTCCTTGATATCCCGTTTTTTCCAGAGCTTTTCCCAGTGTTCCTTGTCCGAAGTTCGAGCCATTACTTTTCCTTTTTAATTATAAAATTATTGAACGCTTCTACAGCCATAACAGCATCTTTAACATAGGCGTCGGCGCCGATTTTTTTCGCGTATTCCCCTGTTACACACGCGCCGCCAATAACCACCGGAAGTTCGGGATAGCGTGCTTTTATTGCCTTTACAGCCTCCTCCATCGCCGGCATCGTCGTGGTCATGAGCGCGGAAAGCCCCACGCCGTCGGGCCTCCGCGATTCTATCTCCTTCAGGATCGATTCCGCGGGGACGGATTTTCCGAGGTCGATAACGCGAAAACCGTGCGCCGAAAGAAGGGCGCCGACAAGGTTTTTGCCGATGTCGTGAACGTCGCCCTCGACAGTGGCAAGGATTATCGAGCCGCGTTCCAGTTCCACCGCCGAATTGTCGATAAAAGGTTCGAGGGCTGTCATCGCGGCCTTCGCGGCCACCGCGGCGCCCATCACCTGCGGCAGGAAGGCCTTTTTTTCGCCGTAAAGCCTTCCGATCTCCAGCAGCGCCGGGACGATCATCCCGTTGATTATTTCCAGAGCGCCCTTTGAATCGAGTTCGTTTTTCGCCAGGGACGCCGTGCTTTCGGGGTTTCCGGCGAGAATTTCGCCCTGAAGTGTCGGGGCGATCTCGTCCTCGTCGCGCGGCTCTTCCATTTTCGAGAACCGCCTGAGATACAATATCCCCTTTTCATCGCGCCCCGAGAGAAACTGGATCGACACGAGGATGTCCCAGATTTTTTCGTCCAGAGGGTTCGCGATTATGGCGTCGAGATAGGGGGCGATCCGGGCCAGAAAAGCGGCATTGAGAAAGCTCCTTCTCGGCATGCCGTGGGATATGTTCGACAACCCGCAGATTGTTTGATAGCCTTTGTTTCGCAGGAGTTTTGCCGTTTCGATAGTGAGATTGGCCGCCGCGCTTTTCGATGCCGCCGCCATCACGATAGGGTCGGCGAGAATGCTCGATTTGTCGATTTCGAATTCGCCCGCGCGTTCTGCAATTTTCTCCACGAGCGCGAGCCTGCCCTCTGGCGAATCCGGGATGCCGTTCTCGTCGAGGGGAAGCGCCACAAACGCGGCCCCGAATTTTGCCGCGAGGGGCAATTTTATTGAAAGATCGCTCTTAGCTGCGGATATGGAGTTGATTGCCGGTCGGCCCACCGCCGCTTTCAGCCCGGATTCGATGGCATTCGGATCGGCGGAATCGATAAACAGCGGAAGATCGCTCGCGGCGCTCGCCGCCCTTACCGCACGGACGAGCAGCGCGGCTTCGTCCGCATCGGCGATAGAGGCGTTGACATCGAGAGCGCTCGCGCCGGAAGCCGCCTGTCGGACTGCCTCGCGCCGGATAATTGTCGTTTTGCCCTCTATCATATCGGCCCGGAGCGTTTTCCTGCCCGCAGGATTTATTCTTTCGCCCACAATCCGTATCGGATTTCCGCCGCCGATAGTTATTAGTTTAGTGCGGCTGGCGAGATGAAGCCCCGGTTCGACAGCGTATTTTTTCGGCGTCAGGCCTTCGAGGGCCGCTGCGATTGCCGCCGTGTGCTCCGGCGCGCTGCCGCAGCAGGAGCCGATCAGATTTGCGCCCGCGTCGTGAAGCCGAAGCGCAATATCCGCAAGATATTCGGGAGTTCCCGGCCAAATTGTTTTACCGTCCACGATTTTCG
>DAOWNU010000076.1 GCA_030642425.1 bacterium
ATTCGCGGCTCATCTACGGCTGAACTGATCTTCGATAACTGCCGCGTGCCTGCTGAAAATGTGCTTGGTCAATTCGGGGCCGGTTTTCTGACGTTCATGAAATCGCTGGATATCGGCCGGGCCAGTCTGGGTGCGGCTTGCCTGGGTGGGGCACAGGCGGTTTTGGATGCGGCGGTTAAGTGGGCAGCAGCCCGGCAGCAATTCGGCAAACCGATTGCCCAGAATCAGTCAGTGCATTTTGTGATCGCCGATATGGCCGCCGAGATCGAAAGGATGACCGGACCGTTTGCGGAGCAGATGACGCTTGCCGATAATATTATAGACATCCCCACGGGCGCGATGCCGATAATATTCAGTCCGCGCGGCTTGCTGGTTTTCCTGCTTCCCCTGAACGCCGCAATAAACGGCCGAACGGTCTATACCGGAATTTCGCCGCTGGTGGGCAAAGAGGGCGAGGCGCTGTTCGACGAGAGCCTTACTATCGTTGACGATGGGACGCTGGAAAAGGGTATCGGGACGGCGCCTTTCGACGATGAGGGCGTGCCCAAGCGCAGAATACCAATAGTCGAGAATGGTGTGTTCAAGAATTTCCTGTTCGACAAAACGACTGCGGCAAAATCGAAACGCGAGAGCAACGGCTGCGCCAATCGCGGTATATTTACGCCGCCGGGCCCGGGGATTTCAAATCTGGCAATCGAGGTGGGCGACGTATCGAAAGAGGATATGATCGCCGGTATCGAGGACGGCATTCTTGTCGATGGCGTGCTCGGTATGGGTCAGGGGAACATTATCTCCGGCGTGTTCTCCAATCCATTCGGGGCGGTGTTTAAGATTGAAAAGGGCAAGCTCGTCGGCCGCGTGAAAGACGGCACTATTTCCGGCAATATATACTCCAACCTAAAGGAAATATCGGCGATCAGCGACGTTCAGGAGACAGTCTATGGCAGTTTCCACGCGCCACATATTCGTGTCGATTCACTGACAGTTGCGGGAAAATAGGGCGGAGGAGAAGCTCAAAATCCAAAAAACCGTTTTCACGAAACGGGCGACTGCTTTCGCGGTCGCCTTTTTTGTTATAATAAACCCCACCGGCAAGCTCCATTCGACAGGCTCAGGGCAAGCAGGGAACGGACAGGTCGGTCGTTGAGCTGGTTGTTGAGCTTGTCGAAACAGCCAAAACGCCTTTTTATTATCAAGAGAGTTTCCGACCACGGAAGCGAATCGTGCTGAAAGCGCGTTGAGCACCTCATTAGTTGGCATTGCCGACCGCTATTCCACCGTTACCGACTTGGCGAGATTTCTGGGCTGGTCAACGTTCGTGCCGCGAATAACCGCGATATGATACGCGAGAAGCTGCATGGGCAGGGTGGTTATCATGGGCATAACGAGCGGAACCGCCTGCGGAACGTAGATCACATTATCGGTCAATTCCATTATTTGCTCGTCCCCTTCGGTGGCGACCGCTATCACGGGGCCGCCTCTGGCGCGGATTTCCTCGATGTTCGACACGATTTTATCGTAGAGTGGGTCTTCGGTTGCAATAAATACCGCCGGAGTGTTCTTGTCTATCAAAGCGATAGGGCCGTGCTTCATTTCTGCAGCAGGATAACCTTCGGCGTGGACGTAACTTATCTCTTTTAGTTTAAGCGCTCCTTCAAGTGCGACGGGGAAATTTATACCCCTGCCGAGATATAGGAAGTTATTGCACATATAGTATTTCTCAGCGATCTTGCGAATTGTGCCTATTTCATCTTCTTTTTTGAGGAATAGTTCCACAAGTTCCGGCACGCGCTTTATCTCCTTTATCAGATCGACGCCCTGGGCCATCGAATAGCCGTGCATCCGCCCGAGCAGCAGGGCGATCTCCTCGAGAACCATCACCTGACTGGTGAAAGCTTTGGTCGAAGCCACCCCGATTTCGGGGCCGGCGTGAATATAAACACCGGCGTCGGTCTCGCGGGCGATAGTCGAGCCGACGACATTGACAATGCCAAAAACGGGCGCGCCCTGTCTTTTCGCCTCACGGAGCGCCGCGAGCGTGTCTGCGGTCTCGCCGGACTGACTGATAACAATAACCGCCTCGTTGTCTTTAATAATCGGATTTCGATAGCGGAACTCGGATGCATAATCGACATCGACGGGCACACGCGCCAGCTCCTCGATAAGATATTCGCCGATAAGCGCCGCGTGCCAGCTCGTTCCGCAGGCGGTGATTACAAGCCTTTCTACGTCTTTGAGATCGTCGAAATAATCTTTCAGCCCGTTTAGGCGTGCAGTTCCCTCTTCCAGATTCAGCCTTCCCCGGAACGCGTTTTCCAGAGTTTGGGGCTGTTCGAAAATCTCTTTCAACATGAAATGTGGAAATCCGCCCTTTTCTATCTCGTTTAGCGACAACGAAATTTTTTCGATTTTTGGCGTAATCGACTCGGCGTCGAGAGTGCTTATTACAATGGAATCGGCCTTGACTGTCGCAAGCGTGCCCTCGTCGAGATAGATGACCCTGTTCGTATATCGCAGAACTGCGGCGGCGTCCGAGGCGACCAGATATTCGTCCTCTCCGGCGCCTATCAGAAGCGGGCTTCCGTGCCGCGCGGCGAAAATCCTGTCCGGCTCTTCGGAGAAAAGCACGGCGATTCCGTAAGTGCCCTCCACCTCGCGGAGCGCGCCGCGTATCGCTTTCCAGAACGGCATATCCGTGCCGCCGTTATAAACGTCTTCGATAAGGTGGGCGATAACCTCGGTATCGGTGTCGGTCGTGAATTTGTGGCCGCGTTCGGTGAGATACTGCCGTAATGCACGGTAGTTCTCGATTATGCCATTGTGCACCACGGCGATTTTCCCGGTGCAATCGGTGTGTGGGTGAGCGTTCGTGATCGAAGGC
Organism: bacterium; assembly: GCA_030642425.1. Taxonomy (GTDB): domain Bacteria; phylum UBP14; class UBA6098; order UBA6098; family UBA6098; genus DAOWNU01. Next base: position 2,882 of record DAOWNU010000076.1, read on the forward strand.
TCGCCGTGGGTTGCCCAGCGCGTATGCGCAATCCCGATCTTTGGATTATCCTCGATATTTCCGAGTTCGCGCTCCAGTTCCTTTATAAAACCGGTAACTTTGACCGTTTTGATTTTATTATTGCAAAAATAGGCCACGCCGGCGGAGTCGTAGCCGCGGTATTCCAGTCTTTTCAGCCCGTCGATAAGCACCGGAAAGGCGTCCCGTTTTCCAACATATCCAACAATTCCGCACATAATTGCCCCTGAATAAAATTTGTTTAGCGAAACAGAATCATATTATTTATTGTTATTACAAATGCTTTGCCAAACTGTCATAGCCTCGCTATTTTTTCGAAAATTTCCCTTCAATCCGCTCCGCCTATTCGAGCAGTTTCCTCGCCCTTTCGACAAGCGATTTGACTCTATCTTCGCTTTTCGCCTCTGCAATAATCCGAAGAATATCTTCCGTATTGGACGCCCGAACGTGTAGCCAGGCGTCGTCGAGCGCGATACGGACGCCGTCGGTCATGTCGATTTTGCCGGTATCGAACTCGCCCGCAAGGATTTTCGCCAGCGCATCCTCCTCGATACGGACGTTTATCTTCTCCTTTATCATATAGAGCTTTGGGAATTCTCCGGCAAGCCGGGACAGTGTTTCCCCGGTTCGCGCCAATCTATGTAGAATAGTCGCCGCCGCCAATGCGCCGTCCCTGCCGGGATGACATGCCGGCACTATCAATCCGCCGTTGCCCTCGCCGCCGACCGGCGAGCCTATTTCGAGCATCTTTTCAGCGACATTTATCTCTCCGACCTTCGTTCTAAAAACGGGCTGCCCAAGCGATTCGACCATGGCGCTGGTGGAGAGGTTCACGACTATCGGCCCGGGATTGAAATGGATAACCTCCGCCGCGCCTATCGCGAGAGTGTATTCTTCGCCTATCGCCACGCCCTTTTCGTCCACGAGCGCCAGCCGGTCGGCGTCCGGGTCGGTTGCGAGGCCGATATCCGCGCCGTGCTCGATCACCGCTTTTTCCAGACCGGTCAGATTTTCCGGCCTCGGCTCGGGATCGTGCGTGAATATGCCGTCCGGTTCGCATTCCAACTGCACGATCTCGCATCCCAATTTTTCCAGAAGGGGAAGCAGCACGATTGCGCCCGTGCCGCTGTTGGCGTCGAGAACAACCTTGAGTTTAGCGTCGCGGATTATTCCGGCTTCGAGCCACGGAAGCCAGATTATCGCGTCGATGTGATAGTTTTCCGCATTCGCGATCACCTTTTCCGAGCCTATCTCGCTGTGGGAAGCCCAGGCGATTTCGCGTTTCGTCGCCGCTCTTAGCTTTTTAAAATCGTCCGCGCCGAGAAACAGGCCGTCCTCGCGAAGAAATTTTAACGCGTTCCACTCGATAGGATTGTGGCTCGCCGTAATAATTATCCCGCCGGACGCTTTGGTTTTATCGGTGATTATTTCCGCGGTCGGCGTTGCCTGAATGCCGATATATATAATGTCCCGCCCCGCGAGCCTGAGGGTCGAAGAAACAAATCTCTCGATAGACCGGCCGCTCGGTCGTGAATCCCTCGCGATCACTATCGGCCCGGGGGGAAGCATCGAAGCAAAAGCCCCACAATACTTTGCGATGACCTCCGGTGTAAAACTTTCGCCCACGATACCCCTCACTCCGCTGATACTTTCCTTGAGCATGATCCTCCAGTGGTTGGTATATTGCCTGCGTATAAGAAACGAAATAATTTCCTCGTTGTCAAGTAAGACTGTGTTTTGTGGGAAAATTTACTAAATTTAATCCGTTGGAGTTTGAACTTGCGAGAATTATTTTTTAAGTTATATTCATTGAAAGAAAATCGATGTTAAAGGAGAAAAAATGAGAAAAGCATTTGTTCTGTTAGTTCTGTTTGTCGCGACAGCTCTGGTGCAAGCGGCGGATCTGAAAATCGCATATATTAACTCCGAACAGCTTCGCCTCGAATATGGCGCTTTTGCCGACGCACAAGCCCAGTTCGATAAGGACGTTGCCACATGGGAAACCGAAGCTGGCGTGCTGGAGACGGAGTTGATCGATCTTCAGACCGAATACGAACAGCAATCGCTCCTGCTTTCCGAAGACAAAAAGAAAGAACGGCTCAGGCTTATCGAGCAGAAACAGCTCGAATACCAGCAGTTCCTCGCAAATATTTTCGGAGCGGGTGGACAGGCGGAAAAGCGCAATGCCGAGCTTACCTCGCCGCTTCTGGAACAGATCAACGAGGCGCTGATCGATATAGCCTCGCGCGAGGGCTACGATCTAATCCTCGACGTGGCCGGCGGCAACGTAGCCTATATCGACGAGAATCTGGATATTACGGACAGGCTTCTCGAAGAGCTATCCGCAATACCGAGCGAGTAATGCGCGCCTCCGAGCTTGCAGATATGCTTTCCGGGACGCTGGCCGGTCCGGGCGATCCCGAAATCGCCACTGTCGCGCCTCTCGACGAGGCGTGCGAAGGGCAGGTTGCGTTTCTTCATAACAGCAAATACCGCAAGCAATTGGCGATATCGAAGGCATCCTGCATCGTTCTGCGGGAGAGAGATATTCCCGAAGAACGCACATTCGCGGCGATAGTCCTTCCGAACCCTCACCGGGCGATGGCCGATGCGGTCGATATTCTTTACCCCGAGAAAACGCCCCTGGCCGGTATTCATCCGACTGCGATGATCGATCCGACAGCCACAATAGGAAAAGGCGTATCCGTGGAAGCGCACGTATTTATCGGCCCCGGCTCGGTTATCGGGAATAATTGCCGTGTTTATCAGGGCTGTGTTCTGATGTCGGATGTCCACATAGGCCCAAAATGCGCGCTCTACCCGAACGTCGCGATATATCCCAAAACCTGGCTCGGCGAGGGAACGATTATCCATTCGAACACTGTGCTCGGCTCAGATGGCTTCGGTTTCGCGCCCACAGGGGAAGATATTCTAAAGATCCGGCAGGTGGGCAAACTAATTATCGAGAGCGACGTGGAGATAGGCGCCTGTTGCACGCTGGACAGGGGCAGTTTCACCGAGACGAGGATCGGGCGCGGCACCAAGATCGACAACATGGTGCATATCGGCCACAACTGCCGGATTGGAGAAAACTGCCTTATCGCGGCGCAGACTGGCCTTGCCGGAAGCACGATTATCGGCAACAGGGTGATTATCGCCGGACAGGTTGGATTTGGGGGCCATCAGAAGATTGGCGACGACTCGATTTTTTTCGCGAAAAGCGGCATCAACGGCGATGTCGAACCGGGGAGCCAGTATTTCGGCTATCCGGCGAAAGACAGGTTGAAGACACATCGGGAGAACGTGTATATCTCGAAGCTGGGAGAGCTTTTTAAGCGCGTGAAAGAACTCGAGAAACAACTCGATGTAAATAGAAGGCGTTGATTTTTGCCAATAAAGCATAAGTGGAGGAAATATTGGTAAATCCGGGTAATTTAAACAATAAATCCAAAGCTCAAAGCTTAAATGTCCCCGGACGCCCGGTGGCGAAATCAAATCCAAAGCTCAAATGTCAAACCCCGCCCCACACTCAACCTGTCATTCCCGCGAAAGCGGGAATCCAGAACTCAACTTGTCATTCCCGCGAAAGCGGGAATCCAGCGGGGTGGTGCGGTGGGGCGCTTTTACCTTTTACCTTTTACCTAATACCTTTTACCTTTTTTCTAATTTTACTCGAATGCACCATTATTCAGCAATATCAAATAGCAATAAGTGACTATATTATAAAAGTTCAGCAGGGAGCGGGATGAATACAAAATCTATCGGATTACTCATCGTAGTGTTCGCTATTGTCTGCCTTGCGCAGCCGCACAAAACGGCTCAGTATAATCATCGCGGCGACGCCATGGCCGGATGCGAGGCCACTATCGACGGCGAGGGCAACGCGTTGGACATTTTCGACATCTCCGGCGGAGAAAATCCGGCGGCAAGCCATTATAACGAGGGATACGGCCTGATACCGGAGCGAATCGACAAGATAGGCGGCGCCGACCGGTTCGCTATGGATATCGCATTTAGCAATCTCGAATATCCCGGCCCACCCGACGCAAACGGCGAAGACCGTTCGTGGTATTGGATTGACGGGATCGGCAGAATATTGATGGAAAAGGGTTTCAACGAGAATTTCTCGATGCGCTTAACTTTCCGCGGCGGATACGACACGATGCGAAAATCTTTCTGGGGAGAATACCGCCACAATTACTCCGCCTCGGTAATCGACTGGACGAACGTCCGCTATCGCGCAAAAACACAGGGCGCAACCTGCATTCTGCCGATAGGCGAGCTATACGGAACATATCACACGCCATTCGGCCTTTCGCTGAGCGGCGGCGGCGGATACGCTTTCAGCGAATTCGAAGACATGTATTATTACAGCGGATGGCACACGACGAGCCAAGGGACTGTTACCGGATATCGCGGAAAGTTCGGGGCAAGGTTCGCAGTGCCGGGATTCTCGCAATACGGCGCGCTCGGTTTCAACTACGGCATGTCCGGCGGAACTGTCGCAAACGAAGAGGGCACGGACTACGATATGTATAATGACAGCGACACCCGGACCGGATTTCAGGCGGAATTCGGTTACCCCGGCTATTTCAGGGGCGCTTTCGGATACGATTCTATGGACATGAACGAGGATTTTTTCACGAGCGCTTCCGACGACTCCGCCGATGAATCTTCAGACGATATTTCGCGAATCGCATTCAAGGCGAGGGCATTCGGGAAAGAAATTGGAGCGCCGATTACTTTGGGTTTCCGATACGAGGGTTATGGCACCAAGGGCGATGTCGATGACGGCGAAGAGCCGCCCACTATCGACTGCTCGGACATGGGAGTGGGCATTTCCGCGGAACCGCTGGAGGGCTGGACAGTTGCCGCCGAATACAAAAGCGGATCGAGCAGCATAGAAAATTTGGATTTAGCGCTTTTCGGGGTTGTCGAGGGCAAGGACGAATGGTCCGGTTTTGCTGTCGCGACGGAGTTTTTTCCGGTGCCGCAGTTTGGATTAAGGTTCGGGTTCGAGAATTTTAAGCACGAGCCGGACGACGCCTATATCGCGTCTGTC
>DAOWNU010000176.1 GCA_030642425.1 bacterium
AAAATGACGCTTTTGAAATATTGCACGCAACAATGATATTGCGGCGCAGAAAGTTCTTGACTTTATATCTCGCACAATATCTTCTTGGGTTTCGAAATAGGGCGACGCTCCGCGTCGAAAAGTTTTTTACGTGTCGTTCTTTCCATTTTTATGTTTCGTAGGGGAGCACCTGCGTGTGCTCCTGAAATGCGGGAGGGCACATAGGCCCTCCCCTACTGTCATTTCGAAGAGCATAGCGACGAGAAATCTTTAATGAACGAGGAAAAGATTTCTCGCTACGCTCGAAATGACAATTAATAGACACGGCGTCCCGCCGTGTATTCCCCAGTCGAGCGAGACGCTCGACCTTTTAGGGGGGATAAAAAATCCCAACATAATAGACGCGGCGTCCCGCCGCGCATTTCTTCGACAAGCTCCCTTCGACAGGCTCCCTTCGACAGGCTCAGGGCAAGCAGGGAGCGAATACAAGCCGGTCGTTGAGCGGAGCCGAAACGTAAGGCGGCTAATGAGGTCGCTTTTTGATTTTTAATTTGTAATTTTAATTTTTGATGTTTGATATTTAATATCTCCAATCACCGCTTAATAATCACCTAAAAAAAAACTCCAAATTGCCGATTTGTCCTTGACAAAAACTATCGGTCAACTATCTTATTCTGGAATTTGAAAAAAATAATCCCGCAACACGGGGGTGCAGTTTTATGGAACGCAAGGAATTAATCGGGGAAATCAAATCGACCCATTCCTCACGGTTCGCGGAGAACTGGCTTATAACCGTAACTATCGCGCTGGCAATCCTGGCGCTCGCCGCCGGAATCGATTATTCTATCACCGAAGGTAAAATGATTGGGATCGCAGCGGTATGGGCCGGGGCGCTTATCTGGATATTGCTTTTTTTCATCGCCCACGCACGGGTTATGGGGCGACTTGCAAAAAGCGAGAACAGCATTATCGAATCGCTCGAAAAGGGCGACAATTTCGGCTATTCCGAGAACAGGATATCGCCGACACCGAGATGCGCCGTGTCTTCGATAGCGCTGATAGCGGGCATTGTCCTTATTGTAGTCATTATCAAGGCGATTTTTATGACCTATTTCGTCGGTGGAACACCTTCCGAACTGCTCGCGGAGCTTACAATAATCGGTTTCGCATCGCTCCTCGCAATAATAAGCTCGCTCGCCAACCTTTTTCCCGTCAAACAGCAGATTTATTCCATAGTGGTTGTCGCGCGCGGCGAAAAGCCCGCCGCCGTCAACTATACTGTGAGAAGACGATAGCCGGCCCGGGTCGAAACGATTTTTTATCCTTCGACAGTTTCCCTTCGACTCCGCTCAGGGGGCGAACAGGCCGGTCGTTGAGCGGAGCCGAAACGACTTTTTATATCGCGCGAGGCGCTATATCCGTTATACATGAAGATTCAATACAAAATTAGCATTGCAAAATTAGCAATTTAAAATTGCCCATCAACCTCACGCCGGAAAGTGGAAGGGCATTGATAATTGCTCATTGCTAATTGCTAATTTTGAATTGAATTTTTAATGACGCCGACCTCCTTTTTTTTGCCCTTGACTGTGATCGGTTCGGTCGGTAGATTGTAATATGATAAAATTTATTTTAATATTAATAAAGGAGCGAACATGCCTTTTCCGGGATGCGAAAAAATCTGGATCGACGGCAAATTTGTCGATTTCGAGGACGCGAAACTGCACATTCTGTCGCACGTTATTCACTATGGCTCCGGGGTTTTCGAGGGCGAGAGATGTTATAATACTGTCAAAGGCCCGGCGGTTTTCCGCCTGAACGACCACAGCCGGCGACTGCTCGATTCCGCGAAAATCTACCGTATGACCGCCGAGTGCAATCCGGTCAAGCCGGACGGAACCCGGATGTTTCCCGATGACAAATTTCTCGACTACACGGTCGAGGATATCAACAAGGCCACACTCGATACGATCCGCATAAACGGTCTCGACAACTGCTACGTCCGCCCGCTTATTTACCGCGGCGACGAGGCTCTCGGAGTAAGTCCGTTCACCTGCACGCCGCATCTGATGATCGCTGTCTGGAAATGGGGAAAATATCTCGGCGAAGACGCTATCGAGCGCGGTGTCGATGTCCAGTTCAGCAGTTGGACACGAATCGCGCCGAACACCTTTCCCGGCATGGCGAAGGCTTGCGGGAACTACCTGAACTCGCAGCTTATCAAGATGGAAGCGCAGATCAACGGCTATGTCGACGGTATCGCCTGCGACAAGGACGGCTTCATCTCCGAAGGCTCCGCGATGAATATCTTCGTTATTAAACATGGCAAGATTTACACGCCGCCAATCGGGGGAAGCGAGCTTCCCGGAATAACGAGAGACTCCGTTATCAAACTGGCGCTCGATATGGGTTACGAGATCGTCGAAACGAGGATACCGCGCGAGATGATCTATATCGCCGACGAGGCCTTTTTCACCGGCAGCGCGGCGGAAGTTTCGCCTATCGCATCGGTGGACCGGATTCCTATCGGCAAGGGCAGCCGCGGCGAAATTACACGGGAAATTCAGGCAAGGTTCTTCGGAATTGTCGAGGGCAAGTTGGAAGACAAGTTCGGCTGGCTCACATTCGTGTGATCGAGTTGAGTGTATTCAGACACTTCCCGTGCAGCCCTTTCAAGGGCTTAACCCTGCCGGAAAGGACGGCGATAACGGAATCGCCCGAGAAAGTCCGTAAACACAGAAAGCGGAATTATGGAAATTAGTGAAGGACTGAAGGATTTCTTTTATTTCGGGACCGCCGGAACCATTCTTTTCCTGATGTGGCTGATTTTTATCTCGCCGAGAGTCAAAGGCGAAGGCCCGATACGAAACAGAGCGATAATTATCGGGATCGTATTTCTCGGTCTCCTGATCTTGCCGGATATTTGGGCCTTGACCAGACTTACGGGTGTTAATTGGCATATCGCATGGGCGATAGGGCTGCTGTTTATACATATTTTCGAGGGGGGAATATGGCACCGGATATGTTGGGGGGACAAATGTCCGAAATGCGGCGCGTGGCTCGATGTTGTCGAGGAACCGGTGCCGGATAACCCTTCGATGGGGCGCAAAACCGCGACCTGCAAAAAGTGCGGCTGGAGCGATTCCTGGGCCTCATACACGAAGGGCAAAGGGAAACCCGAAAAAGCGGACTCATGAGTGAAACCGCCTTTATTGCGCTTGCGGTTATCGGCGGCATCTATCTGGCTGGCTGGCCGATCCGTATCGCCTATATGAGAAAACATAATATTGTCGTTGGGCCTTTCCCGTCCCTGCTGCCCGGCTTTGGCGGCGCGGTTCTTATCTTTGCGGACATCATGGTTCTGGTCAGGTTCGATATTGCGTGGGCGTATTCGACAATCGTCATTCATTCGGCTTTCTTCATTATTGGAGCGATAAAGGCCGCAAATTATTTGAAAAGTGTGAAAACAAAGTGATTGCCGGTTGTTAATGTCGATTTCGACAAACGCGGCAATCTGAAACAGACCCTGGATTTATTATGGATAAAGCGATTTATATTATTATTGCGATAATGATCGTGCTCGCGGGCGCGACTGCAATTGTGCAAACCCGTGCCACCCGGAAGGCCAGGAAGGCAGTGAAACTTGTTCTCCGGTGGTTCGATTATATTGTGGCCCACCCCGGCAACTATGACATTGTGGAGGTTCGACGCCTTGGCGATGAAGTGGACGATTATCTTGCGAGTGTCGATATTGGCAGGAAAGTAATGTTTGTCGCGCCGAAACTCCGGGAATATATTATCGACCGATTCGGGAAGAATGAGGGGGAGACTATCGAGGAGGCCTTTGCCCGGCTTGCCCACTGGGAAAGCGACAGCGTAAAGCTCGAGGTCTATTGGACAATGATCCGCGGCAGTTTCGCGGAATATATCGTGCTCAAAGAGAAGGGCGAAACCCCCGAATTTACTATCGTCTCCGCGCCCGTGGCGATAGTAAGAAGATACTGGGGCGTATGATCAAACCAGCCATTTCTTTCGTTTTCTCTCGTTACTCAGCTCTGCGGTGTAACGTTCACTCGTTACTCAGCTTATGCTCTTTAATTAATTATCTTATAAAAGGTCGAGCGTCTCGCTCGACATGAGGTCCCTGAGCCTGTCGAAGGGGGCAATGCACGGCGAGACGCCGTGCTTATTAAGGTTGAATTGGAACTACGCAACGAGATATGAGCAAAAAAAAAGCCGGGCTGCCCCGGCTTTTCTTCTCATATTAAAAGAAACTATTCCGCGAGAATTGCATCGACAGGACAAACCGTAACGCATGCCCCACAATCGGTGCATAGCTCGGGATCGATAACATATTTATCTTCGCCCTCGCTGATCGCATCGACCGGACATTCCGCTTCGCACACACCACACGAAATACAATCCTCCGTAATTTTGTGAGCCATTGTTCCTCCTTGTAAGTTGCCTTAATTCGCCTTAAACACGTGAGAGAATAAGGAGAGCGCGGCATTTAGTCAAGTCAAAATTTATTTTTTTTCGGGCAGGCTTAATCCCTCGAATGACAACAACTTAGCTTTAATATCGAGCGCGCCCCTTCCGGAGCCGAATCCACCGGGGCCATTCTTTCCGACAACCCTGTGGCACGGGATCAATATCGGGATCGGGTTGGCGCCGACAGCTCCGCCCACCGCGCGACCGGCATTTTTCTTCCCGATAACACGGCCCAGTTCGCCGTAAGTGATAAGCCTCCCCGCTGGAAGCTCGAACAACGCGCGCCAGATTGCCCTTTGGAATTCCGTCCCCCGGAGCGGCACGGGGATCAGGCCGTTCAGTTTGCCGGTTTTGACATATCGCTCGAACGCTATCGGGATCGGATCGTCGCTCCCGCCCGGAACTGTCGAGTTGAAATGCGCGTCCAATCGGCTAACCATCTCGCCCGCAACCGTATCGTGCAGGGAGACAGCATCGACCAGACTCCCTTTGCCCCAGACAACGATCCCAAGCCCGTCGAGGTCTATCGCATATCGGCACAGCGAAGTTTTATTTGGTTTCTTTTCTTTTTCGGAAAGGATCATCTTCCATTCCCCTTTTTGAATGATAGAATAATATCAGCACACAACCGACAATCGCCCCAAACCCATTGAAAAGAAGGTCGGTAGCGTTGTTTAGATAATCTCCGACGCCGGTTGCACCGAAAACGACAACCGCAAACAGTTCGATTAGCTCGAAAACCGCCCCGAGGCCCATGGTCATCAAAAAAAGCGAC
>DAOWNU010000329.1 GCA_030642425.1 bacterium
CGAGGAGACGAAGGACGCGGTCGTGTCGTCGAAGAGCATGGATTTCGAGGAGATAATCTGCCAGCCCGGCGGCGCGTGGGATGTCCAGAGAGCGGTGCAGGCGCTTCCGGCGGTGGTTTCCGCCGCCGACCAGAACAACGAGATAATCGTGCGCGGCGGCAATTACGGCGAGAACCTTTTCCTGCTGGACAATATCGAGATAGCCAACCCGAACCATTTTGCGTGGCCCGGCACCGGCGGCGGCCCTGTCACGATGATCAACACCGATTTCGTCGAAAAAATAGACTTTATGGCCGGGGCGTTCCCCGCAAGATACGGCGACAAGGCGTCTTCGGCGATGGACGTCCGGTTCCGCGAGGGCGCACGCGACGCGCTTCATCTAAAGCTCGACGTCGGAATGGCGGGTTACGGCGGCACGTTCGAGGGGCCGGTCGGCAAAGGGGCCTTTATGATCTCCGCGCACCGGAGCTTTCTTTCGCTCGTCGCCGGGAGCTTTGGAATGACGGCTATTCCAAACTATTATGCTATTCAGGGGAAAGCTAATTACGACCTCTCATCGACACAAAAGCTCTCCCTGCTCGGCATCTACAGCAACGACTGGATTTATATCGATGCCGAAGACGAGAACAGCGTTCCGGATGCCGCGGACTTTATCCAGGAGGTAGATATCGATGCAAAATCGAACCAATATGCTGTTGGAACGAGCCTGCGTTCGGCTTTCGGGATCGGTTTTTCTGAACTCACGGTTTCGCGGACGCTCAATTATCATCACCCGACAATGACGGACACATCAGGAAACGAGACCTACCATTATATCGCGACGGAAACGGACAATTCGGCGAAATACGACATAACACTCCTGCCGTTCGAGAGGGGCGAGTTCTCCGCGGGAGTATATTTTAAAAGTGTCGGATTCGACTGCGATCTCTGGGCGAAAGCGGAAACGCTGTTCATCTATGACACGACTTCGGGCGAAATTATCTGCACGACGGATTACATCTATCAATGGGATTTCTCGCCCGAAAAGGTTTCCTGGAAATCCGGCGGATATTTTCAATTTAAGCGCCGGCTGAATCGAATAACATTGACAACGGGTATTCGATATGACTATTTCGATTTTACCGATTTCAGCTGTGTTTCGCCGAGAGCGGGTTTGTCTTTCGCAATTTTAAAGGACACCGACCTTAATCTCGCTTATGGCCGCCAATATCAGTCGCCGTCGTGGCAGGAGCTGGCTTCCGACAGCGCAACCGGCCCGCTGAAAAGCAAATATACAGACCAAATCGTTCTCGGAGTCGATCACCTTTTCGCCGAGGATGTCAAGGGCGTTATCGAGACATATTACAAGCTCTACGAAGACGTTCCGGTCGAGCTTTCGATGACCACTATCGACCCGAACGACCAAAGCTCGGTCTATGTAAATGCTGGCAGCGGTTACGCTTACGGCGCGGAGTTCTTCCTTCAGAAAAAGGTGCAGAAGAATCTCTGGGGGACGCTGAGTTATTCCTATTCGGTCGCGAAGGCCTACGACCCGCGTTATCCCGACAAGGAATACAGCTGGGATTTCGACTATCGCCACGTGATGACTTCGATAGTCGGCTATCGCATGGAATATCAGGACTACGATTGGTATAAAAATTTGAGCAAGAACTGGTGGTATCGCGCGCTCGGATTTTTGCCGCTTCTTCCGGCGGACGAGTCGGAATATTCCTGCCGGTTTCGCTATACCGGCGGCAAGCCATACACGCCGATGACCTATCACCCCGAATGGCGAAAATGGACACTCGACGAGACGCAGGAGATAAACTCCGCGCGCGAGAAACCGTATCAGACGCTCGATTTGCATCTTCAGCAGCGCTGGTTTTACAACAGGGTGAGCGTCCTCGTTTATTGGGAGATCGATAATCTGCTGAACACGAAGAACGTCTGGGATTACTCATACAATTCCGACGGCACGAAGGGCACGATATACCAGCGCGGCAGGATGATTATCGGCGGGGTTGTTGTGGAATTCTAACGATTCATATTGTCATTCCCGCGCAATTTGATATTTAATATTTTATGGTTTTTAATTGTCATTCCCGTGAAAACGGGAATCCAGTGGTGGGGAAAAATCAAAAATCAAAATGGAAAATGGAAAATTACAATGTAAAAATCAAAATGTCCAAAATATCAATTTATAGATACGAGCCGGGCAATTTGCATTTTGATATGTAATTTTGATATTTGATGTTTAATATTTTATTTTATTGGTTTTAATTGTCATTCCACACTCCACTGTCATTCCGGCGAAGGCCAGAATCCAGGAGTGGGGAAAAATCAAAAATTAAAATGTCCCGGCAATCTCTTTCAAATATAGAGATTGCGACGTTTCGCTTGCAATGACAACCTATTATTGTTATTTTGGACTCGATCCGGAATCTAAAAACCTAAAGGAGAAAACATTATGAAAAAGAAATTCGACAGGGTGTATCAGTTTAAAATCACGCTCGCGAGTAGTAAGCCGCCTATTTGGCGTCGAATACACGTTCCGGAAACCTACACATTCTGGGATTTGCACATTGCCATTCAGGATGCAATGGGTTGGCAAGACTGTCATCTCCACGAATTTGAAATGTTAGATCCTAAAACCGGGGAAATAAGGAGAATAGGAATTTCCGATGAAAAACTCGGTTTCGGTGGTGTTTTTCCCGATGATGAGGAAATCCTCGACGAATTGAAAAAAAGAATAAAAACGTGGTTTTCCCTCGAAAACTCGAGAGCGGGTTATACATACGATTTCGGCGACGGATGGGAGCATTTTTTGGAACTGGAAAAGATCCTTCCCCGCGATAAGAACGTGAGATACCCGATTTGTGTTACCGGAAAACGTGCCTGCCCGCCGGAGAATTGCGGCGGTATTTGGGGTTACGAAAGTTTGTTGGAAATCCTGAAAGACCCCGACCACGAGGAATACGAGGATATGCTCGACTGGGTCGGCGGAGAACTCGACCCTAAGGATTTCGATCCGAAGAAGGTCGTTTTTACGAACCCGGATAAACGCCCAAAGCCAATGATGTTTTAAGTAGAAAATTAGAGGGCGCATCCGGCGATTATATACCTTGTCATTCCACACTCCACTGTCATTCCCGTGAAAACGGGAATCCAGTGGTGGGGAAAAATCAAAAATTAAAATGGAAAATGGAAAATTACAATGTAAAAATCAAAATGTCCAAAATATCAATTTATAGATACGAGCCGGGCA
>DAOWNU010000464.1 GCA_030642425.1 bacterium
ATCGCCTCGATAACGGCGAACTCTCGAGCTATCTTGTCAGCGCCGACCTGCGATATTATCTGCGCATTACGCGCAGAAGCGCACTCGCGACACGGCTGGTTGGCAGAACTTCCGACGGCGCCGAGCCGGAGCGTTTCTGGATGGGCGGCACGTGGGATTTCCGCGGCTACCCATTTTTCTATTTCTACGGCCGCAATCTCGTTTTCACAAGCTCCGAACTGCGTTTCCCCGTTTTCGACCAGTTCAGGATTCAATTCCCCTTCCTCGACGCCGACATGCGCGGGATAAAGGGCGCGCTTTTCTTCGATGTCGGTCAGGCATGGGAAACCGAGCGCAAGCCACTCACCGGCAGTGTCGGAACGGGCCTGCGAATGAATCTCGGCAATATCACCTGCCTTCGTTTCGATGTCTCCTGGCGGACGGATTTCGACGGCAGCTTCGACCGTCCCTATTACGACGTCTTTTTCGGCTGGGACTTTTAGGTCGGCAATGCCGACGGATAAAATTGCCCAAAACCGGACAAGACGGTTTTGGGAATATAGTATGCCCCTTAAGGAAGGGGCTTTTTTTATAAGACGATTTAACTATATGAAAGCGAATCGGCGAAGCCGTTGAGCAAGTCAGTTCCGGCCTTGCCGGCGAAGCGTGGCAATCTCAATGACGATTGTTATCGACCAAAAGGACGTCGAATAAGGATTACGCGACAGTATTTTCCCCAATAAATAAATCTTGACTTAATCGGCTTCGGGAATATATTCCATGACCGAATGGTCACTATGACTCGAACCGGAAAATAAAATATGCCAAAGCAAACATTTTTCAATCTGCCCGAAGAAAAACGAGAAAAAATAATCCGTGCGGCTATCGAAGAGTTCTCGCTTCACGGCTACGCCAAGACGAGCATCAATTCTATCGCGGAGCGCGCCGAAATCGCCAAGGGCAGTATCTATCAGTATTTCGAGGACAAGAAGGATTTTTATCTTTATCAGGTGAAATTCGTCAAAGAGTCCTACATGACCCACCGCACAGGCTTTGTCGGCGATTTCCGCAACCAGCCTTTTCGGACGACACTGCTGCGCACAATGCTTTTCTTCCGTGAATTCCAGGAAATTTATCCCGGTCAGGTGCGTTTCTATTTTGCGATGGTCGGCGACACGAGCATCCCATTCGACGAGGAGATCGGCGAGATAATGACCGAGCCTTCGCTGAGCTATATGCGGGAAATTATCGACGTCGCTGTCGAACGTGGCGAACTGCGGCCCGATCTGGACATGGACATGCTCGTTTTCGATCTGATAGTGTTAATCACCGCGTTCCAGCAGGCCACTGTCAGCCCCGCGATGGGCGAGTATTACGGAATTGTCGGCAAAGACAGGAAAGCTCTCGAGCGAAACGCCGACCGCCTTCTGGACATTGTGTTCAACGGGATCGAGTAGGTGCCAACCGCGTTGGCCGTTTTCGCGGTCGAATGCAATTCGCCCCAGCGGGAATTTCCGCGACCATTCTACCGTTTATGTCTTCTCATTTCAGATACACGATTCTCTTCGTAACGGATTGCGGCGCGGTTCGAAGAATATGGTAAATTCCTTAAGAAAGGGGCATATTTCACTAAGATAACCTGACCGCCCCCGGCGGGCGATTTAATGTCTCTTTAAATACTTATTGCGAATTTCGGTAGCGTTG
>DAOWNU010000221.1 GCA_030642425.1 bacterium
AGAAGGCAAGCTGCTTTCCCCTGACTTTATCCCATTTGCCCGAGTAGGAGCTTATAACGCTCTCAATCTGCTCGGGCTTTTTCATTTTCAGCGATTCGGTGGCCAGTTCCCCGGCCATTTTCCCGGAAAGCAACGCCGTTGCTATCCCGCCGCCGGAAATTGGATCGGTCAGACGTCCGGCGTCCCCAACGAAAAGGACGTTCCTGTATCCGAGCCGCGGAAGCCGTCTTGCGGTCGGCACGTTGCCGCCGGTAATCTCGATTATTTCGCCCTCTCCCCCAAATCTTTTTTTTATAAAATTTTCCAGCATTTTGTGGGCGGACGTTCCCCCCACCTCTTTCAGGGAAGGATTTATTCCGAGGCCAACGTTGGCCCAGTCGTCCCCTTTAGGGAAAACCCACGCATATCCGCCGGGGGCTATTTTCCTCCCGATATAAAATTCGAGGAAGCCCTTTTCGACATCGACAGCGCTCATTACGACCTGAGCGGCGGTATGAATGTCCTTCGATGTTAGCCTGTTATCCGGGAAAAGCCAGCGCGCGACATTGGATTCCACGCCGTCCGCCGCAATTACGATTTTCGACAGGACCCGTCTTCGCTCACCCATGTGTTCGTATTCGACGCCGACAATATGGTCGTGTTCCCATAAAAGTCCGGCTGCGGGAGAGGATGTCAGCGTTCTCACGCCGGAACCCGAGGCCATACGGAAAAGGTCGCGGTCGAAAACCCTTCGCTCTAGCATAAAACCGGCCTTCGGGTGTTTTACAACTGTTCTTTTTCCCGCCGGAGATACGAGAACAGCCCCCTCGATAGGCGCGGCAACCCAATTCGGCCGGACATCGGGAATAACATCGGTCAATCCAGTATAGCTAACCGCCTCGGCGCAAAGCTGCGGGACACCGACTATCGGCTTTTTCTCGATAAGCAGAACTTTCGCGCCCTTTTGCGCGGCAAATCTCGCGGCGGTCGAACCGGCAGGCCCTCCCCCGATTACGACAATATCGTAACGGTCTTCGGGGGAGCGAAGCTCGGTATAGGGCAAAGGCTTTTCGAGATATAATGCGCCCTGTGGGCAAACCGGGACACAAAGGCCGCATTCGGTGCATTTCTCGTCGATAACAAGCCTGCCATCATTAATAGCGAGGGCATCGACGGGGCAAATCGAAATACAGCCCACGCAGGCCGTGCATCTTTCAGAAAGTAATTTAATCATCGGCGGAGTCGATGAATGAGGCGATCCGCCGCGTGTCGCCGGCAAATAGGAAATAATCGCCATCGGCAATCACAAAATCGCCCTCGTCGGGGAAGGCCATCTTGACAAAGCCTTGCTCCGTATATTTTCGCGCCACGAAAAGAAAATCGAACCCCTTTCCGGATAAAGCAATTTCCGAAAGCTTTTTGCCAATAAAACCTTTCGGAGAGGTAACCCGGACCACCGACGTGTCGGACGACAGGTCTATCTGCTCCGAATCTTTCAGGATGAGCTTTTCCGCGAGCCGGTGGCCGACCTCGTCCTCGGGCGTTACAACCATATCCACTCCGATGCGCCGAAGTATCTTGCCCTGCATAGAGTTCGAGGCCCTAGCAACAATATGCGGGATTCCCCCCTGTTTCATGTAAAGCGACACGAGCAAAACCGTCGCGAAATCGTCGCCGATAGCAACAACACCGGCATCGTAATCCCCCGAACCGATCTCCGACAAGAAGGCCTCTCTGTCCACAGCGTTAAGAATGAGCGTGTCGGAAACCAGCCCCCTCAGAGAATTCAACCGTTTCTCGTTCCGGTCCATCACAATAACTTCCGCGCCCAGCTCCGACAGGCGGTTGGCGGCCGTATAGCCAAATCTTCCCACGCCAATAATAAGAACTTTTTTCATAATTAACCCACCATTACGCTTTCTTCGATATGCTCCATCCGCTTGACACCGACATGCCTCGACACGGCGAAAAGGAATGTGAGCGGCCCGATGCGCCCGATGAACATAGTTAGAATTATCACAAGTTTGCTCGCCGCCGACAGATCGAAAGTCGGCCCGGTGGAAAGCCCCACGGTCGCGAAGGCGCTTACCTCCTCGAATAGCATGTCGATGAAACTCCATTCGGGGTGCTTGCCCAACTCGAACGTGCAGAGCAGGAACGTCCCGATAGAGATTACCGCAAATGCCAGCACGATAATCATCGCGGCGATGCCGACAATGCCGGTCGGCAGCGACCGCTTGAACATGTTCACTTTCCTGCGGCCCAATAACCTGTCGCGGATTGCGGCGACAATGACCGCGATTGTCGTGCTTTTGACGCCGCCGCCGGTCGAGCCGGGAGAGGCGCCGATGAACATCAGAATAATCGTTACGAGCAGCGGTCCCGCCGCCAGCTTGCCGACATTAATCGTATTAAATCCCGCCGTCCTCGCGGTTACCGATTGGAAAAACGAGGTCAAAAGCGCCGCGGGCGCGCCGAGTCCACGGAACTGGCCGTTCGTGTCCCCGATAAGAAGGAATATCATCCCCCCGAAAATCAGAATGGCGGAAGTCGCTATTACGACGCGGGTTTGCAAAGTAAAATGCGGCACCTTTCGGCGCTTGTATCGGACGGAACTGAAAATATATTTTCCTATATCGCTTAGGACGATGAACCCGAGGCCGCCGAAAATAATCAACGCGGCGAAAATGAAGGTCATTTTCCAATCGTGAGTGAACCGTGAAATATTGTCGTTCCAGATTGAAAAACCGGCGTTGCAAAATGCGCTTATCGAATGGAAAATCGACCAGAACAGGCGCGAATCCATCTTTGCCGCGTAAGGCCCCGCCGAAAAATACATCAGAACTGCGCCGATAGCCTCGAGGCCGAATGTTATCCCGATTATCGCCGCGAGAAGATTTTTTATCTTGCTGAAAACCTGAACGTTGAGAACGTCCCCGAGAAGCATTCTTTCGCGAAGGCCGAACTCCTGCCGGAAAACCAGCGCGAAGAAAGTCCCGAAGGTCATAAGGCCCAATCCGCCAAACTGGATGAGAATCAATATCACGATATGCCCGAAACGCGTGAAAAATGTGCCGGTCGGAACCACGATAAGGCCGGTAACACAGGTTGCTGAAGTTGACGTGAAAAGCGCGTCGATAAATTTGATACTCTTCCCGGATGTCGCGCCCGGAAGCAGCAGCATTATTGTCCCCGTGGCGATCAGAACGAGAAAACCCGTTACAAAAATCGTCGCCGGCGGGAGTGGAAGATTCGCCATGCGGATGTTCAGCCGCCCTATTTCGGCGAAAAGTTCGAGCAGAATATAGACCTGCATTAGAACGATATATATTTTCGCTATGCCGATAAGATTTAGCTGATTCAGCACGTATTTATAGCCGATGTCGGTGAGAAGCAGTTGCGCGATAAGCATCTGCGAGATGAACAGCGCAATAAGGACATATTGAGTTGGATGCTTTTTGATATATTTCCACCAATTCGCGGCGTTGAACAGCCTCGCGACAGCGTTGGCGACAAAAAGCAGGATTATCAGCCCGTCGAGATAATAGAAAAATTTTACAGCGCCCGACCCGAGGCCGAAACCGCTTTTGCCCACGAGGGATATCACCGCCAGCGCGGCGACAACCATCATAGCAATATCGAGACGTTTTTCCAAATCCCTTCGGCGCATTGATAAGACCTCCACGGGTTCAGTAAATTTATTTCATCCTCGCTGCGATGTTCTGCGTAGCGTTTCACGGGCGCTCTGCGTCGCCTTTTCTACCCCATCGACGCGGAGCGTCGCCCATTACGCTCCCACGGAGACCGTGGGAGCGAGAGGATGGGTTTAATTCGACTATAAATTTAGTTTATTTTATCGGAAAAGGCAAGTGTAAAATTAAAAGTCGTCATTGGAATTAACACCGTATTCGCGAACGGGTTTGCCAACGGCAACCCCCTACGATGAAAAAACGACGATATTCCCGTAGGGGCGCACCCGTGTGTGCGCCCTGACGACGGGCGACCACATGGGGTCGCCCCTACAATTTTCTTCATTTCTCATATTATTCCTTGCGTTTTTTAGGTGGTTTTGTTCGTATTACGGACTTCTTAGGTCGCCGGAAGGGGAAATTTGGTTGTCGAACATGTCTGGATATTTATCGGATGGAGAAAATAGGTTATCGGAGGTTTTTGGCCAGTCGCCCTACGGGCTTCTTCAGTTACCGGAGTCGTCTTGTTGCTTAATAGAGGCATCATGTTGCTTATTTAAGGCGTCTTGTTGCTTAACAGAGACGTCTTGTTGCTTACCGGAGTCGTCGTGTTGGTCGCCGGAGGCTACGGCGAGCGATCTTACGCCTC
>DAOWNU010000430.1 GCA_030642425.1 bacterium
GAATAGAAAAAGTATCTTTGTCCTCATTTCTTTTTTATGTGTTATATCGCCGCTTCTCGCGGGGACGAAGCTCCATCCCAAACTTCTGAACACTTCGGAGGATACGGTGAAAGCCTGGGTTTTTTTCGAGGACAAGGGTCGCGTGAACAGGTCTTTCGAGGCGATAGCCGTGCAAACACTCTCGCCACGGGCGATAGAGCGCCGCGAGAAAGACGGAATCCCGTTCGGCATTTTAGACGCGCCCGTCAGTGAAGACTATATCTCTGCGGTCGAAGATTTCGGCGGAAGGCGATTGCGCGTGTCCCGCTGGCTCAATGCCGCTTCGTTTCGACTCGGGGTCGATAAACTGGAGCAAATTGCGCGGCTCGATTTTGTGAAGGAGATACGGCCGGTAACGAGATATATCCGAAAGATTCCGGAGCCGGTATTTCGTCCGACACCGGACAGAGGTCCGGGCGCCGCTTTCTACGGCGAATGTGAGAACCAGCTCGAGATGATCGGCGCGACACATCTTCACGAAAGGGGATATTGCGGTCGGGGTGTGCTGGTCGGCATGCTCGATTCGGGTTTCCGGCTCACACATCACGCCTTCGACAGCCTCGATTTGGTTGCGAAATATGACTTTATCCATAACGATACGACTGTCGATTACGACCCGGACGCGGGCGACGAGGACCCCGGCGGATTCGCGCACGGAACCGCCACTCTCGGCTGTGTCGCGGGTTATCTGCCCGGAACTTATATCGGCTCGGCATACGGGGCATCGGTTGCGCTCGCCAAGACCGAGGATGTTACGGACGAATATATCACCGAAGAGGACAACTGGGTGGCGGGTATCGAATGGCTCGATTCTCTGGGCGCGGATATTGTCTCCAGCAGTCTCGGCTATTCGGTTTTCGACACCGATACGCCCTACACGTTCGACGATATGGACGGCAACACCGCGATTACGACAGTCGCCGCGGATATTGCGGCGGCGCTCGGGATATGCGTCGTCAATTCCGCCGGCAACGAGCGAACGGACACGTATTGGCCGCACATTATCGCCCCCGGCGACGGCGACTCGGTGCTCACTATCGGCGCCGTGGGCGCGAACCGGATTTTCGCGCCGTTCTCGAGTCCCGGCCCCACCGCCGACGGCCGGATCAAACCGGACTGCGCGGCGATAGGTTACGGAACCGTTATCGTCGAGGCTCACGATACTATCGGGATAAATCCCAACGGCTCCGGCACGAGTTTCTCCTGCCCGCTTATTGCCGGGCTTTGCGCCGCGGTTAAGAGCGCGAATCCAGGGCTGTCGGGATACGATCTCGCTCTCGCGGTGCAAAACAGCGGCGACCGCTATCGAGCCTACGATATCGCATATTTGTCGGATTCGGTCGATAACGATTACGGCTGGGGGATACCGCAGGGGCCTGTCGCGGCGGGGCTGTTCACCGGCTTTTACGGGAGAATTATCGATGCCGGGACCGGCCTGATCCTATCCGGCATGAATATAACGCTCAATTACGGCGATTCCACCCGCTACGTTCAATCGGACACGTTCGGCATTCTGGTCGATCCGCTGGCGATAGGGGGCGATTCCGTAACCCTGACAGTGGCCGGATACCTTCCGGTGCCGGGAATACCGGTCGATGGTTCGGGCAAAGCGGTTTTCCTCGAGAGAATCGGAAATAACGCCTCGATCGTCATTTTTCCCAATCCCGCGACCGACAGTCTTGTCGCGGTAATCTACGATGCCGGTTCGGCGCAGTTTTCGGTCTATTCCTCCGACGGCAGCCTTGTGCACGATGGAACATACGAACTGACGACATCGAGAAGGATAAAGTGGGATCTCACAAGCCCCGGCGGAAAACCGGTATCGGGCGGCGTCTATATAGTCCGGGTCGCCACGGAGGACGAGGAGATGATCCGCAAGATTGCCGTGATACGATGAAAGCTCAATAAAAAAAATCCTAATGTCGAAGCCCTAAATCCTAATGAAGCCCTAATGTTTAATGTCGAATGTCTAATTTCGCCCTACTCACTGGTTCCAGAGGGGCGGCGTGGTGGGGCGCTTTTACCTATTACCTATTACCTTTTACCTAATCTTTCATCACAACTCCATGAGAATCATAAGATCGGTCGCAAAATATAGCTCTCTCATCCTGACAATTATCTGGATAGCGATCTTTCTTCTGGAGATCGCGGCCCCCTTGTTATATAACATCTCCCCGAAATTGAGCGGCGCGACATATTGCTTCCTCAGCCCGCTTTGTCATCAGTCGCCGGGAAGAAGTTTCCATATCCTCGGCCAC
>DAOWNU010000207.1 GCA_030642425.1 bacterium
CAGGGACCTCATGTCGAGCGAGACGCTCGACCTTTTAAAGTTAATTTATCAAATACCTTAAAGGGCTTCCACGGGAAGTTGTTTTAACCACTTACAATATCTTCTAATTCGCAACACGGAAAATCTTCTAATTCGTAACACAGAAAAACCATTGCTAAAAAGACCTCCGGTTTTCTATTGAAATTATGCAATCAATGCTTATGATTAAAAGCTGTTGTGATTTTTTATAATTATACCGACCCGGAAGAACGACAATGAACAATCATAAATCTCTGCGCTTGGTTTTAATAATATCGATTTTTATCGCGCTGGCTTCTCATATCGCGGCAAGCCAATTCCAACGACACCAAAGCGATTTGGTAAATTTCAGAATCAATCCCTTCAACTCGTCTTCCGGTATCCCGGAACCTCCGGCAAGAATGCTGAAAACAGGCGGTTTCGAGCGGGATTTCGGCTATTATATCGTCCAATTCGATGTCCCGCTGGACAATACGGAATGGGTCGAGCGCCGTATGCCGAAGATAACCAATAACGACTGGTCGCGGGGGAGTGTCGGTTCCGGCTGGGTTCAAAGTTTAAGGGATTGAAAATATGAGATTGCTGATTTTCTATGAAAAAACTCAAATACACGGTCATTGCGAGGAGCGATAGCGACGTGGTAATCTCCTCGATATGCAAAGAGATTGCGACGCTCCCTTCGGTCGCTCGCAATGACATATTTCATTATTACTCTCCGTTATAAAGTATTTACTTGTTTTTCAGCAATCTCAATATGCTAATTTTAACGTATAATAAAAAAATAAATCATTTAACCGATTATTCACGCGGAGCGGTATACAACTATGGATAATATAAGGTTCTTTACGACTGTGTTTGTTATTGCGATTCTTTCGTTCACTTCGATCGGAGCCGTGTCTTTTCAAGCACAGGGAGACACGACGTTTGTCGAGTTCGAGCGGATAGAGTTGGACGCCCCGATAGGCTGCATCTACGTTGGCGGCGAATATGTTGCAAAGATACCTCCCGAGGACATTGCTGCCGGTCGCATTGCGGTTCCATCGGACAATATTCTTAAGGTCCTCGAGGATCGGCGCGAGTTCGATGCGTTTGTGTTCATCGAGGGGCTTTCCGAGGGGGATACGGCGAGGTTTGTCGATGGCGGACGGTTCACGTTGCGTTCCAAACCGATAGCTATAGAATTCGTCGCGCCCGCGAAAGTAAAGGAAGAATTGTCGGATTTTATTTTCGGGCGTTTCGTCGAGCTTCGCGGAATAAGGGACAGGATTATTGAACGCTGCTTGGAATGGACGGCGGACTTGAACCCGATCTTCATGCTGCCGGACGAGGAACGTTTGCGGCGTCTCGGTGTAAAGCCGCGTCCAGAGTCGCTCAGGCCGGGGCGAAAACCCCGAGACGACGACTCACCCCGCGAACGGCCGATGTTCCCATTGGACTTCGACTGGCGGGACAATGGTGGCCACAACTGGATCACACCGGTAAAAGACCAGGGGAGTTGCGGCTCGTGCTGGGCGTTCTCCGTCGTGGGGACAGCGGAATCCGAATTCTTGATCGGCCTCGATAGGCCCGACCTGCTGAGCAATATGGACCTTTCCGAGCAGCATAGCGTCTCCTGCGATCACACCTGCTATCCACCGCCTTACAGCAGTTATTGCAACGACGGTTGCGACGGCGGCTATCCTGACCTCGCGAGCGATTTTCTCCGCGATACCGGTTGCCCCGACGAGGCCTGCTTTCCGTATGTTTCTGGTGCGTCCGGCTATGAACCGCCATGCAGTGACCGCTGTTACGATTGGTCGGCGAGAGCTAAACATATCTGCAGTTGGAGTTGGGTCAACGAGGGGGAGACAGTCAATAAAACCAATATCAAAAACGGCCTGCAAGATTGTCCACTGTCGGTGTGTATGAGGGTCTGCAACGATTTCTCTTCCTATTCCGGCGGGCTTTATCAGAATACATGCGGTTATTTTGGCTGGGTCGGCTGGCACGCGATAATACTTATCGGCTATAACGATGATTATTCGACTCCCTACTGGAGAATGAAGAATAGCTGGGATACGGACTGGGGAGACGCCGGTTTCGGTTACCTCGATCAAACCGAATCGAATTCCAGCGAGTCGAGGTTCGGGACAGACGCCCTCAAGCACCAATATTATCTCAATGCCAATTTCTCATTTATCCCGACGGAACCGAATGTCGGCGAGACGGTCAATTTCACCGACGCGACCACGCATTGCCTTTCGCTCACGAGTTGGCACTGGGATTTCGGCGACGGCAGCGGAAGTTCTACGGCCCAGAACCCAGGCTATTCATACTCATCGTCGGGGACATTCATTGTCGAGCTTATCGCTTGCGACCACAACTTCTGCGATACTATAACGCACAGCATAACCGTTTCGCCGAACGAACCGGACCTCTATTATTTCTCCCACACAATCGACGATGCCGCGGGCGATGGCGACGGCTATCCCGAAAAGGGCGAGACGATCACGATGCCCATCCGGTTGGAGAACGCGGCGGGCAGCGCGGACGCTATCACCGTTACGGCAACGGTTTCCGAGAGTGACGCATATATCGCCTTTACCGACAATTCGCTCGATTGGCCCGATATTCCGGCGGGCGCGAATCGTCAATCCAATTTCAACCATTGCAAGTTCGACGTTGCCGACGACGACGCGACGTGCGGGCACGATGTTACGGTTACAGTAAACTGGAGCTCGCACGGCGGAACCTATACCGGAAGCGACAATTTTATCGTTTCCCTCGGATGTCCGGCGCCGGTTCTGGAATATCAAAGCCATGTCATCGACGACAACACCGGCGGCGACGGCGACGGCTATCCCGAACCGGGGGAGTCGATTGTTCTACCGATAAGTCTTCATCATATAGGCGGCGCGAACGCGCAGGACGTTACCGCGACTATCTCCGAAACCGACGCGTTTATATCGGTTACAGATAATTCTGCACTCTGGCCGGATATCGCTGTGAGCGGAACGGAACAATCTCTCGCCGATCATTTCGGGTTCGATATCCTGCCGACCTGCCCGGAAGGGCGCGTGGTCACATTCACTATCGATTGGGACTGCTACTGCGGCTCCGGTTCGGATAATTTCGATATAACTATCGGCGGGCCGAGGCCCGAGCTGGTCTATGCCTCCCCGGCGGGGATCGACGACGCTTCGGGCGGCGACGGCGACGGCTATCCCGAAGCCGGCGAGACCGTGGTGATGTCGATAGATCTCCGCAACGACGGCACGGAGAACGCCACCGGTATCCACGGGAAAATCTCCGAAACGGACGCATTTATTACAATCGCCGACAACCACGCCACGTGGCCGAATATCAATATCGGCGCGACACAAACTTCCAGCCCCGACCATTTCGAGTTCTATATCGACCCCACCACGCCCTGCGGACATAATGTTACTTTCACACTAATCGACACCTGCAATACAGACCGCGTGGACACAAATACTATTGTAGTTGCGATTCAAAGCCCCGCGCCGGATCTGTCCACGAGCGGCTTTAGTTTCGACGACGCTTCCGGCGGCGACGGCGACAATATCCCCGAAGCGGGCGAGACCTTTGTCGTGTCTGTTACGCTGGACAATAACATATCGACAAACGCCCACGACATCAGCGCGACCATATCCGAAACCGACCCGTATATCACGATAATCGACAATTCCGCGGACTGGCCCGATATCGCCGGACTCGGCAGCGCCACGAGCCTTGCGCCGCATTTTACACTTCAGGCGGACCCGCTAACACCATATCTTCATAATGCAACCATCGTTTTCGACTGGACCGCCTACTGCGGCTCCGGCAGCGAGAATCTGATACTGACTATCGGCGACCCGGCCGACAACGCGCCGGGAATCCCGGAACCGAGTCGGCCTTTCCCATTCGAGAGAATCGGCGACGGCGCGTCTTCGACCGAACCGCAGCTTAGCTGGCTCGTCCCGAACGACAGCGACGGCGACGAACTGCATTTCAGCACACGTTTCGGCCTGAACGAATCGATGTCCGGCGCGACCGAGATAATAAGCGTCACGAACACGACCGGCTTCTCGCCGACTCCGCCCGTGGCGGAAGGAGTTGGAACGGAGAGTTATGCCGTCGATTCGCAGGGCGAAGGCGCACTTTCCGACGGCTCGACATACTGGTGGGACGCGAGGGCCTTTGACGGCAACCGGTGGAGCGCATATTCGGGAAACCGTTCGTTCACTATCGATATCTCACGAAGCGAATCCGACTGGTTCCAGACGACCGACGGGCAATTCTCCACCGGCACGGTAACCGACCTGACAGTCGCGAGCGACCGGGTATTGTCAGGGGAGGGAGTTACGCTGGCTTTCGAGGACGATTTTGAGAGCTATTCGTCGCAGGCCGATTTCGAGGCCGAATGGACGACGAGCGGAAGTCAATATTCATGGCAAACCGCGAGTTATCATTCCTCGAACCACGCTATTCGAATAAACGACGCCTCGAACAGCTTCCGGAGCTATTTCTATCATAGTTTCAGCGATCTAACCTCCGGATTTATCGAATGCTGGTCGATGACACAGAGCACTTCCGACAACCAGGAAATATTACGAATATACAATAACGCCTCACAG
>DAOWNU010000378.1 GCA_030642425.1 bacterium
CCGGAAACCGTGATCGACTATCTGGAGAGTCCAATCGACATTCTGGAAACCGTGATCGACTATCTGGAGAGTCCAATCGACATCCCGGAAACCGTGATCGACTATCCGGAGAGTTCAATCGACATCCCGGAAACCGTGATCGATGTTCCGGAAAGCGTAATCGACCTTCCGGAAACCGTGATCGACGTTCTGGAACCACTGGGGAATAAGGGTTTGCGTAAAATCGGGTTAAAATACCCATAACAAAAAAAGGAGACAAACATGCCATATCAACATACGAGAGAACCATACAACATTGGCGACGACAATTACGGCGAATATTGTGATAAATTAAAGGATTTTCTTGCGGAAGATAATTCGATGCCGCGCCGTCCGACCCACATGGTCGCCGAGCAAATCGCCCGCGCGGACGCTTTTATCGCGGCGCTCGACGAATTTCATACCGCAGAAACTTTGTCGCAAAACGCAACGAGCGTTGTCAAAGCCGCTGTGGACGGTATCAAAGCCAAACTTCTTTGGTTCAAATATATATTGCCGACGGTTATTATCGGGCCGGACACGCTTGTCGAGGAGTTCGGTTTGAGCGGCGATTTGCCCGAAGAATACGCGAAAATAAAGAACAAGGGCGACGAGGTTTGGGCGATTTGGGAAATCCGCAAGGTCGAGCCGATGTTCGCGCCGATCCTTGCCGACGGCGACCTTCTGCAGGGGCTTTTGACCTCTTACGACAGTGCGGTTTCCGCGCAAAATACCGCTCAAAATGTCTATAGCACGAAATCTTTCGCGAAAAACGAGACGAGAGAGGCTCATCACTTTATTTCGCAGGAGATATTCAATGTCTATCGCGCATTCTACCCCGACGCGCAGGACGATTATTGGATAAAAACGCCGTGGGGGAAGGCATCGGGTGGCGGTTCTGGCGGCGAGAACGCGTGGCCGAATAAGCCGACGGCGGAGATAAAGAAAATCACATTTCCGAAGCTCGGAATCACCGCGGGATGCGCGGAATATACCGGCACCGACAGGTTCGATATTCGTATCGCATATGTGCCCAAGGGCGAGGGTGTGCCGACGATGCCGGACTACGACTATGTAACCAATGTCGAGGAGCCGGTGTATCTGGATGTCGAGCTTATGAATGGATATATCTATTACGAGTGGATTCGCGCACGCAAGGGCGAAGAGGTGTCCGAATGGTCGGAACCGGCGAGTGTTGATGTTGAATGATGAGTGTAGAATGCAGAATGGGGGCGACCGATGGTCGCCCTTTTTTTTTATCCCCCCGGTTCGCTTTGCGAACCGACCCCCTTGTTAAGGGGGTTTTACGGTCACGGGAGCGAATCGTGCTGAAAGCACGTTGAGCAAGTCATCTGCGGGCATTGCCCGCCGAATCGTGCCGAAGGCGCGTTGAGCACGAACGCGGCGACGCGTGGCGCCCGCCGGAAATTATTCCATTTCGTTGGTGTCGAGCATCTTTTCGAGAACGTCCAGACTGTCTATCAGAACGTCGCGCGCCTTGCTCCCCTGAAACGGCCCGACAATTCCCTCCATCTCGAGCTGGTCGATAATACATCCCGCGCGAGTGTATCCAACCCGAAGTTTCCTCTGCAGGAAGCTGGTCGA
The DNA here is from genome assembly GCA_030642425.1 of bacterium. Taxonomy (GTDB): domain Bacteria; phylum UBP14; class UBA6098; order UBA6098; family UBA6098; genus DAOWNU01. The sequence continues at coordinate 1,624 of DAOWNU010000378.1, forward strand.
GCCTTGCTGATACATAACGACTATCTTCGCCGCCTCTTTGAAAAGCTCGTCGCGCTCGGCGGAAACCGCACTGCTCCTCGCGACCTCTTCAAAATTGATCATACTGTCCGGATAAGGGTTCGGGAACGTTCTCAAATATTTCACTATCCGCTCGGTTTCCGCCGTTGTAACGAGGCTCCCGTGGATTCGGATCGGCTCCGCGCACCCGCTGGGCAAATACAGCATGTCGCCGTAGCCCAGCAACCTTTCCGCGCCGGACATATCGAGAATCGTTCGGCTGTCTATCTTGCTGCGGACTTTGAACGCTATCCGGCTGGGGAAATTCGCCTTAATAAGCCCGGTAACGACGTCCACGCTGGGTCTCTGTGTTGCGATTACGAGATGGATACCGACAGCGCGCGCCATCTGGGCGAGTCGAACTATCGGCTCCTCGATTTCGGAGGACACTATCGACATCAGGTCGGCCATTTCGTCGATTAGAACAACAATATTTGGCAGCTTTTCCAGGCCCTCGTCCGCCCTCTCTTTGACCAGCTCGTTGTAGGCCGCAATAGACCGAACGCCCACCAAGCTGAGCTTCTTGTATCGCGCGTTCATTTCTTCGACCGCCCAATTCAGCGCGTGGGAGGCGTCTTTCGGCTCCACAACTATCGGGGCGGTCAGATGCGGGATCCCCTTATATACGGAAAGTTCGAGCCTTTTCGGGTCGATCATAATAATTCGCAGATCGGTGGGGCTGTTATAATATACAAGGCTCGATATAATCGTGTTCATACAAACCGATTTGCCGCTTCCGGTCGAGCCGGCTATCAATAGATGCGGCATTTTCGCCAGGTCCGCGACCGCGGGTTGACCATCGACACGCTTTCCCAGGGCCAAAGGCAGAGCATAATCCGACCCGCGGAAGGCGGGATACTCAAGGATAGTTCGCAATCTGACCGTCTCTCTATGGTCGTTCGGAACCTCGATACCCACAGCGCCCTTGCCGGGGATCGGCGCCACGATTCTTATATCCTGCGCCCTCAGAGCAAGCGCGATATCGTCGGCGAGATTGGCGATCCGGCTGACCTTGATACCCACAGCCGGCTCGAACTCGTATCGTGTTATCACCGGCCCGGGGCAGATATTCCGTATTTCGCCCTCGACCTTGAAACTGTTCAGGGTTTTTATGAGCAGGTCCGACTTCTCTTTGAGAGCGGTGTCGGTAAG
>DAOWNU010000469.1 GCA_030642425.1 bacterium
AAAATGAATAGTTCATGAGTAAAAGATAGAAATATAAATTGAAAAAAGCTATAAAATAAAAGAAATTGAAAGTTAAACCATTTTTCAGCAATCTCTAATTGCTAATTGATCATTTTGAATTGAATCTTTTTCAAAAAGGTATCTCGATGTCCACAGAAAAAAATCACATACTTATTGTCGAAGACGATATGGCCGAATTGGAGACGCTCGAGGAAGTGCTCAAGGAGAAAGACAGGATTATCCATACCGCCCAAACCGGCGAACAGGGCGCAAAACTCCTCGATAAACTCGATATCGACCTGCTCATCACCGACCTGATGCTTCCGGGCGATATCGACGGCCTCGACCTGCTGAACACGGCCCGCAAAGACGGCGAAACGGCGGTTATACTCGTTACCGGACACGGCTCGGTCGATACCGCAATCGCGGCGATGAAACAGGGCGCGCACGACTATCTGACAAAACCGATAGACATCCGCAGAATAAGGGCGGTTTCGGAAAAGGCGCTCGAAGTCGCGCAGATGGCCCGCCGAAAAAAAGAACTCGAAGATGTGATAAAAGCGGATTCGACTTTCATGGGGATTGTGGGGGAATCGACCGCGATAAAAGCGGTTTTCGAGAGAATTCGCCTTGCCGCGCCAATCGATTCCACGGTGCTGATTACCGGCGAAAGCGGCACGGGCAAAGAGCTTGTCGCTGACGCTATACACGCGCTCTCGAAACGCTCCGAAGGCCCGCTGGTCAAGGTGAATTGCTCCGCGATCCCGGAAACGCTGCTCGAAAGCGAACTTTTCGGCCATATGAAAGGGGCTTTCACCGGCGCGATCGAAAGCCGGCCGGGCAAGTTCGAGCTGTCGGACGGCGGCACTATCGTCCTGGACGAAATCGGCGATATACCGTTGAACTTGCAGCCGAAACTGCTGAGAGTGCTGGAGAATTCCACTGTCGAACGCCTCGGCGGAAGGGAAACAAAAAAGCTCGATCTCCGCGTGATTTCCTCCACAAACCGCAAGCTCGACGAGGCTGTAACCCGAAAGGAATTCCGCAGCGACCTGCTTTACAGATTGCGAGTAGTAACAATAAATATTCCCCCGCTTCGCGAGAGGACGGAGGATATTCCCCAGTTGATAAACCATTTTCTGGCGCGCCTTTCTGTAAAGTTCGAGAAAAAAATCGAGGGCATCTCCGAGGGGGCGATGGAGACCTTTATGAATTACGATTGGCCGGGGAACGTTCGCGAACTGAAACACGCACTCGAGCAGATGGCCGTTTTCAGCGCCGAGCCGATTCTTGCCAATGTCCCGGAATCCATATCGGGAAAGAAGATTAAGACGCTTAACGGTCTTGTCGGCACGCCGATAAAGGATTTGGAGAAACAGGCGATTATGGACACGCTCGATTCGGTCGACGGCGACAAGAAACGCGCCGCACAGCTTCTGGGTATCGGCCTGCGAACGCTCTACAGAAAACTCGAAGAATACGGGCAGTTGTGAAGAAGGTAATAGGTAATAGGTATTAGGTATTAGGTAAATCCGGTTCGTTGAAGCAATAGAAAGAAGAAATGTCAAATGTCAAAGCTCAAATGTCAAATGAAATCCAAAGCTCAAATGTCAAAACCCGC
>DAOWNU010000340.1 GCA_030642425.1 bacterium
CTATAAAGAGAACAATAATAAGAATCATCGGAATAATGCGGAAAAATGATTTCACCGCTACAATTAGCGCCTGCTTCGCTTTTGCTTTGTCCTTAATCAAAGCGACAATCAAACAACTGAAGGCGAAAATATTTATAAAGATAGCAACTGAATTCATTTATAACCTTTGGAATGTTCCTTCGATGCTCTGCGTCATTTCAACCACAAATTTAGTTAGTCGTTCGACCGTTGTCAAGCATCAATCCGAAATTTCGGGCCGGTTGTGGCACCGTGCGGGTCTCGGAAGATGGTTTCGGTCGTTTCGCCTGTAGGGGAGGGTTTCAAACCCTCCCGTTCTTTGACACGGGCGGGTCTCAGACCCGCCCCTACGGTTGGTTGACGCATTTCGCGCCGGTCGGCACAACGAAACCCTCCTCGATCATCGCGGTGACGTCGGCCCAGAACTCGCATTTGAAAATCTCCTCCATCGCCCAGCAGCAAAAGCCCATGCCGAACTCGTCCGCGGCGACCGCTTTCTTGTGCGGGTCCTCGATGCCGAGATTCAGCGAGAGATTTTCGCCCGCGCCGAACGCGAAACCGTGTTTCCAAAAAGGATAGAGCGAGACTGTCGCGAACGGGTTTTCGGACAGGTTGGCCTCGCCGATAACGCGGCAGAGGTGCATCGGCGCGAATCCCCACTGCATTGTCCCGCCGAAATGCGGGAATTTTCGGAACTCGCACGAGACCTGTTTCCCCGGCTGCAGGTTGGCGAACATCGTTTGGAAGATCGGGAATTCGATCTCGTCGAGGTTGACTACGACTTTGTTGTCTTCGATGGTGATGTGCATAGTTGTCCTTTCGGGGAAATGTCAAATGTCAAAGCTCAAATGTCAAATCAAATCCAAATGCTTTAATGTCAAATGCTAAAAACCACCGCACCCAACCCCTGGATTCCGGCTCGGTGGCCGGAATGACATTTATAATAAACGGGATTGTTGCGCGATTGTCAAATGAAAAAGGGCAGATTCAAAGAATGTTTTGAAAAAGATAGGGATCGAGGGTTCAAGGGTCGCCCCACCCCCCATCACCTCTGGATTCCCGCCTTCGCGGGAATGACATTGTTTTCAATCCGTAGGGGTTTGCCGGTGGCAAACCCGTCCGCGAATTAACGCAATTCGTTGTTTGGGAGACGGGCGCACACACAGGTGCGCCCCTACGGGAATATTGTCGTTTTCAATCCGTAGGGACACCATATATGATGTCCCTTCCCTACAACATTATTTCACCTTAATAACATAGGGCATCAAATAAAGCGCTTCGCCGTTGCGGAAGGAATAATCCGGCAATTCCTCGATTTCCTCCGAGAAGGGCAGTATCGTCCGGACTTCGCTGAGCAGGTCCAGGAAATTGAAAGACCCAAAAGACGGCAGGAACCAGAGTTCGAGATCGCGTTCGTCGGCGCCGGTCTCCTCGACAAGATAATCCAGAGCTTCGAGAAAACCGCCTATCGAATCCACGAGTCCGATCTCTTTGGCATCGACACCAACCCAAACCCGGCCCTGCGCGATAGTCTCGACGCTGTCTATGTCGATGGCTCTTCCCTCCGCGACAACGCCCTTGAAAATATCGTAGAAACGCATGATCGACGATTCAATCCGCTCGCGCTGGCGTGTTGTGAAAGTATCCGACATGGTATATAAACCGGAATTTTCCCCGCGCGCGAAAACGGTTTTAGTAACTCCGATCTTCTCGTAAAGGCCTTTCAGCGAGGCCTTGCCGCTGATAACGCCTATCGAGCCTGTAATAGTGGCGGCATCGGCGAAAATTTTGTATCCCGATGCGGAAACGTAATATCCACCGCTCGCCGCCGCGCCGCCCATGCTCACGACAACCGGTTTTTCCTCGGAAGCCTTCGATAGTGCATGAGCGATAAGGTCGCTCGCGACCGCGCTTCCACCGCCGGAATCGACCCGAAGCAATATGCCTTTTACGGATTTATTTTTCGACGCGGCCTCCACAGCGGCAACGACCTCTCTGTCGCCGGTTGTCACGCCGCCGAAAAGCCCGCCGCTTCCGCCCTTGCCGTGGACAATGCCGCCGTCTATCACGATAACCGCGATTCTGTCCGGCTGGCCCCATTCCATATCGCGCTTTTCGCGGAAAGCGTAAATGCCTATCGGGTCGGGTTTTAACTCGCGCTCGTCCTTAATATAATCCTCGAACTCGTCCCAGTAAAGCAGCGTATCGACGAGGCCCAACTCTATCGCCTCGATATCGAAATACGGCCCGTTATCGATAATATCCCTGACCTCCTCGACGCTCAAATCGCGCGACTCCGCGATACCCTCGACAAAAACCTTGTCGAGAGCGTCGAGTATTTCGTTCATGTTTTGCGCGGCAGGTTCGGAAGGCTCCTCGCGCATGAACATCTCCATCGCGGATTTATATTGCCCCGCCGAAACAAAATCGCCCTCGATACCGAGCTTTTCGAGCGTTCCCTTGTAAAACGTCATCTCCGCCCGAAGTCCGAGAAGACCGACACCGCCTCCGGTTGGGGATATTGCGATATAATCGGCGGCGCTGGCGAGATAGTATGACAGGTTGCCGAGATTATCGGCGTAAAGAACGACCGGCTTGTCGTTTTCTTTGAATTTGCCGATAGCCTTCCGAAGTTCCTCCGCCTGAGCGAAACCCAACGACGGGCTACGCCAGCGGATAATAAGCCCGTTTATCTCGTTATCCTCCGCCGCGTTCACGAGAGTTTGAAGCAGCCGCGAAAATCGCTTGCCGCCGCCGCCGAAAAATGAAACCCGCGGCCTCTCAACGTATTTGCCGGTTAGGTCGATACGCAGGGCGTGTTTGGGCATGGGTATTATGCTGGGCAGTTCTTTTGAACTTCCGATAGAATAGAAGGAGTAGTTATCCCAATCGTCGCCCGTGCCGCTGGAGAGTTCGAATCCGGTGCCGCCGAACGGGTTATCTATCCGCAAGCCAGCTGTGATATTATCGACCGGGCTACCCTCGATATCCTCGCCGTAGTAATCGTAACGACCGAACAGGCGGATGCCGTCGACGATGTGCAGCTCGCCTCCCGCGCCGAAAAATACTTTGTTTTGCCAGTCGAACGCGAAGAAATCGTCCCATTCCGTTTCGTCCGGTTTGGACATGTCCGCGAAAAACGTAACCCGCC